>CAYOGX010000598.1:0-4029 GCA_964403235.1 uncultured Planctomycetales bacterium
CGGCTTCGAAGCGGGCTTCAAGCTGCTCGAGGTTGACGACGGCGACGGCGGGAGCGAAGCGGTTGTGGAAACCGCGTTTGGGCACGCGGCGGACTAGCGGCATTTGCCCACCTTCGAACGTGGGATGCACCGAGTAGCCCGAGCGGGACCGGGCACCTTTGTGCCCCCGACCGCACGTCTTGCCGCGGCCGGAGCCGGTTCCCCGGCCGACCCGCTTCCGCCTCTTGAACTTCTAGATTCCGCGATGGACTTCGTTGAGATTCATGTGAGCGAGACCCCCCGCAGTCGCTCGACCTCGCCCTGCGAGCGGAGGCTCTCCAGCGCGCTGATGGTCGCCTTGACGACGTTGATGGGATTGTTGGTGCCAAAACTCTTCGTGAGGATGTCCTTGATGCCGCAGGCCTCGCACACCGCGCGAACGGCGGCGGAGCGTGGCACACGGCTCCCGACGGTGTCAACGCGATCGGTGCCGTGTTCCCGCCGACGTCGCAGGCCGAGTGCGTGCTCCTCGTCAACGACATCTACACGCAGTACGAGGCTCACCGGATCCTCGTCGGTGGTGGCCCGTGCCACGGCCAGGCGGACGGCACGAACGTGGCGAACCCCGCGTTGTTCCCATGCGTGACTCTCGATGACGTGGTGGCCGGCGCGAACGAGCTCAAGACCGTGTTCAACCTGCACCGTACCGAGGATCTCGGGATTCCCCTGGTGCACGCAATCGACGACACCGTCAACGTCGTGACCGGGGCGGATGCGGTCAAGACCGTGGACGTGGTCATCACCGGCACGTACGAGGGCAGCCCCCAGTCCGAGACCCTGACCCTGACCGACCCGGGCGTGGCCACGGAGACCTCGACGAAGCAGTACGACGGGATCACGAACATCGACATGACCGACGTCATGGCCAGTACCACGGTCACGATCTCGGGCCGTGCGATGACCGTGGTGTTCGCGGACAACCCCTACATCCAGAACGCGATCGACTACATCCTCAGCCGGGGGTCGACGCAGGGGTTCTCTGCGTCGACGGACATCGGCAATGCCGGAGTCTACGCCTGCACGGATCTGGACACGGTGGCCGCGCCCGGGACCGATATCAAGGGCGTAGCCTACACCGACTTCTACGCGGATCTCGCGGAGATCGTAGCCGGGATCAACCAGAAGTCCGACCTGATTTCTGCGGCAGTGGCCGCACCCGGGACCGGGGCCCCGACCAACACGGGCGCACCCGTGTACCTGACGGGCGGGCTCAACGGCGTGGCGGGGGCCGGCGACTGGAGCACGTGTCTGGCGCTGCTCGATGACCTGAACATCACGTGTCTGGTCATCCTCTCCGACGACGCGGCAATCCACGCGTTGGCCAACACCTACGTACTCAATCGCGAGGACGTCAATGAGCTGTACCTCGCGCTCGGAGCGGCGACCACGGACAACAAAGCCGCGATCAAGGCCCGGGTGCCGCTGCTCAACAACCGCTTCGCGGTGCTCGCCTGGCAGGAGGTGCAGGTCTACTACGGCGGTGCCGCGACCTGGGTCGAGCCCATGTACCTCGCGGCCATGTTCGCGGGCATGTTCGCGGGGAGGCCAGTCGGCAGACCGCTCACGTGGAAGATCCCCTCGGTCATCGACTTCCGGCAGGACTCGAGTATCAGCCTGCCGGACGACGCGACCGAGATGATCGAGGCCGGGACCATGTTCCTCACGCGTGACGCGGACCTCGACATGATCAAGATCGAGCGCGACACGACCACGTACCTGGCCGAGGAGATCCCGGAGTTCACGGCGTGGTCCGCGTCGGAGTCGTGCACGGAGTCTCTGCGCGACATGCGCGCCGTCATGAAGGCGTACATCGGCGTCGAGACGTTCACCGGCGTCGAGGAGGAACTCAAGGCCGTGGGGGCTTCGCGGCTCCGTCGTCAGAAGGACCCCAACGACCTCGCCTACATCAAAGACTGGCGGTCCATCCAGGTCACGGACCTCGGAGACACGTACAGGGTCGACTACGAGGCCGCGGCGCTCGAGGGCATCACGTTCATCCCGATTCACGGATTTTTCAACCGCTCGAACGTCTCGGCGTAGCAGGAGGACGCAATGGCCGATTTCACCATTGATCACCAGTCGTTTTCTGGGGCCCGCGGCCTGCTGAAGCTGCGCGGCCAACAGATCGCCGACGTCGAGAACGTGGCGTGTTCCTGGACCAACAACTACATCGCCCACAAGCCGTGCGGGGCGATGAAAGTCAAGGAGCACGTGTGCGTCGGGCGTTTCGTCGAGTCTCTGACGGTGGGCCGGATCAAGCGCATGGGCGCGGATCTGACCGAGTACGACCTCGAGGCCCACGAGATTCCGGCGCTGCTCGAAATCGCCGAGTGCACGATGGTCATCATCGACGAGCCCACGGGCAAGCCGGTGTTCACGATCGAAGGGTGCAAGCTTCGGACCGGCGGATTCACGATGGACGCGAATGGCTTGGTCGTCGAAAACGCCTCGTTCGTGGCCATCGACGTACGTACTGAGCTCGAAGCGGCCTCGTAGGAGGCGGGAAGGTGGTAGGCAGTGGCTACCAAGGCGGCAAGATGGGATCAGCAGGTCCGGACCGCAGCCAAGCGATCCACGAAGCCAGAACGCTACCAGCCAGATCGTGACACGGAGATGCGGATTCGCGCGGTTTGTCTCGACGGGCAGACCCGCGAGGCCGTGGTGCAGGTCCACGTCCCGACCGTGGAGGAGGCGCGCGACATGATGTTCGCTCGCAACGCGCGGTCGGGCGGGATCCCGTGGGCGAATCTCGACCCGCCGGGGCGGGCGCTTGTCGAGGCGCAGGTTCTCGTCGCGTACATGCTCCCGGACATGCCCGATTGGCTGGCCGAGGTCCTGGCGGACGACGTCGAGATGCTCTACGCGGTGAGCGGCGAGCTCATGCGTCACCAGACGTTGTTTTTTCGTCGGGATGGCCTCGGAGGCGAGGCCCCAGAGGACGGAGACGCCCGGATCTGTGCACTCGAACCCGTTGACTCCGACGGCCGCCCTGTCGAGTTCGACATCGGCGCCGGGCTCGGCGACGGGGACGCAGGTGGCGACGCCGGCGGCGACGCCGGGCGTCGCGCCGGGCATCACCTGGAACGGCGAACCGTACAGCCCGAGCCCGGAGACCGTGAGCAAGGTCCGGCGGCTCGCGTCCCGCAAGTCCCCGAGGCGACCTCCGACGAGGCGCAAGTAGACGCCGTGGTGGGGGGATAAGTGGCCGATCGCAACGTCACAGCCGAACTGGACTTGACCGTCGGGCCGCGGGCCTTGGACGACTTCGGGCGCCAGCTCGACGACAACATCCGCAAGGCCGAGAAGCTGCAAGCCATCATGGGCAGCATCGGCACGGGCGGAGGTGGAGGTGGCGGCGGAGGTACGTCCGGAGGGGTTCCTCCGGGCGGGCCACGCGGCGGCGGTGGGCGCGGCGGCGGTGGCGGCGCAGGCGGTGGACCGCAGCGCGGGTCGGGGCGTGGCATCGGCCAGGCTCCTGTTCCTCCCACGAGCGGTGCCGGAATGGCTGGCATGATGGGCGGGATACCCCTCGTCGGTGGTCTCATGGCCGCAGGCATGTATGGGATGTTCCGGGACTATGAGCGGTTTCAGGACTTCCGTTCAGGGCAATATGGCGTAGCACCGCTTGTCAAACGGCCTGTGGGCAATCAGAGCTTTGGGCTCGGGTACATGCCGCAGGAACTCACACGGATGCAGATGGCGATGACCAAGGGCGCGGGCGCCCCGGTCGAAATCGCCCAGATGCGCAATTTGCTCAAGTGGACCCGCGGATTCGGGTTGGGAGCCGAAGACATCGGCGGGTTCATGCGTCCGTTCCAAGAGGGCGCAGGCCTCGGGGGCATTGCCCAGGGCTCGACTCATGACCAACTGGCCCGGTCCGTGGCCATGGGATTCCGCATCGGTTTCACCGAGGCCCGGCTCCCGGAGTTTCTGCAAGGGCTCGCGGCCAGCGTGACCTCCGCTGGACAGCAAGGGCTTCAGACGTCGCAG
>CAYOGX010000599.1:0-4028 GCA_964403235.1 uncultured Planctomycetales bacterium
CGTCGAAGCCGTACAGGGCGATGGAGGGGTCGTCCACGTGCTCGCCGGACCACCCGTAGCCCTGCTCGTCGCTCCAGGCCGACCAGCCCACCTTCATGTAGGTGCTGCCGCCGACCACGAGCGGATCCGCGGTCGGCCGGCCGCCGGGATCCTGGAAGTTGACGTGGTACTCGCCCCTCGGGCGCAGGTCCGACTCCACCTCCAGGACAGGGAGCGTGGTGCGCGAGCCCTCGATGTACAGGCCCACGGGGACGCCGCCCTTGCGGACGCCCGCGATCGCGTCGTGCAGGTTCTTCCGGCCGCCCTTGATGAAATCGTACGGGCTGTAGTCGCCGATGCGGCCGTAGATCCGGCCGTGCGGTCCGCAGTTACCCCAGTCGAAGACGTGCAGGTAGTCGATGCCGCCGAATTTCTGGCGGGCCTCGGCCACGGCACGCGGCAGGTCGATCTTGCCCCTCTTGCCGTCGTACAGCGGGTCGAGCCAGTGCAGGAACCGCTGGCGGAAACTGAAGATCTCGCGGAACCACGCCTTGCGCGGCGAGGCGGGTTGGTACCACGTCTTGAGCCAGCGGCGGTAGTCGTCCAGCGCGGCGTGCCAGTCACCGTCACTGATCGCGACGATCGTATCGGCCAACGGGCGCGTTTGGCCGGCTGCAATCGGCCGGTCCGGGTAGCTGACGGCCATGAACATGCCGTCCGCGTCCTTGCGAAGGACGTAGCTGCGTTCGATGCACGTCGTGTCTTCCGTCCGCAGGTAGAGCCCCTGCCCTGCCGACGGATTCACCGTGGCCATAAACTGCACGCCGAACATCCCGCTGTAGCGCATAGACTGCGCCGTGTTCTCGCGCCCGATGACGGCCGCGCGGCACGGGAAGACGTATTCGTTCCCGGCCAGGTCGTCGCCCAACACGTACGGCCCGATCCGCGGGTAGACGATTCCGACGCGGTGGGTCCGGTCGCCGCTGTTGATCAGTCGGCCGCGGAAACGCAACGCACCCGATTCCGTCAAGCCCACGCTCGTTTGGATTCGCAGCCCCGGACAACCCGGAACATCGACCGTCATATCGACCGGTCTGGTTCGGGCGGTCTGATCCCGCGCCGTCAGGCGGCCCAGACGCAGTTGGTTCGGGCTGATCGCCTTGCCGTTCGCGGTCAGGCTGAACAACGGGTCGGGTCGACTTGGCTTGGTTAGGTGGCGTTGGGCGATCTTGTCGTACAGCTCACACAGGCCCCGGTCGGGCTTGCGATCGATTCGGGCCCTCAGCAGGTTGTTCTGAATCGTGATGGGGCCGTCCTTGGTCGTGGCCTCCACCGTTACCCGGCCGGCCATTGGCGGTTGGTCCCACCGCTTGATCGGAATCGGTGGGCTCGACTCGTCGAACGTCTTGAACAGCGCTTCGCCAGCCGTCCGACAGGTGACAGCCGCGACGGCGAACCCGCCGCGCTCCGTGACGTCGCAGACGGTGACGGAGCGCAGCGTTTTGGTCCCGTTGGCGAACGCGCACAGCACCTGCGGGCCGGCGGTGATCTCGAAGCCGCCCGTCGAGACGTTGCCCGGCAGGCAATCGTCAACCGTCCTGTCGTCGTACGTCAGTCGAAGTCGGAACCGGTCGACGTCGTCGATGCGACGGAACGCCCCGCCGCCATAGATGGGATCGTTCTGACCTCGCAGCACGGCCAGCATGAACACAAAGACCTGACTCGCCCGGCAGCCGAGCGGAATGGTCAACGGCGTCTTGGCCGCCACGCCCGTCGCCGCCAAGGGCGCCCCGCCCTGACCCATGCGAAACGGCACCCCGTGCGCGGTGATCTCGCGTTCCGCCGGCCAGCCGGTTAGACGCAGGACCCGCAGCACCGGCTCGAGTGTTTGATTGCAGGCTTTGGCCAGGTCGATTGGCCTGAACGCTTCGAACGCGGCGCCGGGCTGGAACTGGATCTGCTCGGCCAATGGGTTCTTCGGTCGGGCCGTCACCAGGCGAATGGCATCGACGTGCAGCTCGCCCGGCGCCCGGTCGGCCTGGACCTGGATGGCGATCCCGTACCCCTTGGGGATTCGCGCCGCCGCGTGATACAGCGGCACCGTCACCGTCCGCCAACGACCGTCGGCGTGTAGGTCGGTTCCCTTGATCACCTCCTCATAGCTCGATCCATCCGCTGTCTTGCCCAGGAAACACAGCGCGTAGTCGTGATACCGTCCTAGATTCGTCGCTCGGTATCGCATGGCCACGTAGCGGTGCCCGGTCAGCTCGAGCTCGCGTCCCAGCGGCCAAAACCACTTCATGCCCCTACCGGCGTCGTCGACGCGAAACACGGTCGGACCGGTCTTGGCTGCGCCGGACACGGTGCAGCGTCCGCCCGGGTTCGCCAGCCACGACGTTTGGGCCGACCAGGCTGCTGCGGACAGATCGATCGAGCTGTCGGGCTTTGCGGTCTGGCCCGGCGCGGTCCGCAGCAGCTCCGCACCCGCGGGGGGCGACTCAGCGAACCCCATCTCGTCGATCCACAGTTTGACCTGTCCCGCGGCACCGGCCTGGACGTGCACGGCGACCGCACGGACGGCCTGGCCCCGCGTGATCCGACGCATGTCGACCGCGACGGTCCGCCACTTGCCGTCGGCGACCGCATCGCACAGACGAATTGGATGGCATTCCACACTCGGCACGCCGTCGTCGGTGTAGACCAGATAGTCGTCGCCCTCGGTCCGAAGGTTCACCGCGCGGTAACGCAGGAACAGGTACGGCGCGTTTTCGAGCCGGACCTGCCGGATCGGGCGCGACCATTTCATGCCCCGACCCGCCGCGTCTACCTGGAAACACGCGACACGACCATCGCTGCTCATCGTGGCGGCCGGGTCCGGATTGGACAACCAGTCCTGGCGCGCCTGCCATGCGCGCACCTCAGCAAAATCGTCTTGCCAGGCAGCGGCATCACCGGTGGTAATGACGTCAGCGCCCGCGCCCCCGGAAACCAGTACCACGATCGTTAGGACATGGACGGCGGCGATCCGATTCATGGGTCGACCTCCCACTTGAGCGTCGCGCGCAAGGAATAGCCGGATCCCCCAACACCGACGCGCTCAACCCAAGTGCCGCACCTTCGCGGGTTGGCGCGGCACCAGTCGGACGAACTTCTCGGCGGGGTATCCAATCGCCACGGTGCTGTAGACCTGATGAGCGGCGGGCAGCTCGACCGCCTCACGCACGGCCCGGTGCCGACCTGCGGCTGCCGTGATGTACCCGATGAAGCAGGTACCCAACCCGAGCGTCTCCGACGCCAGGACCAGGTGATACGTCGCGTAGCTGCAGTCCTCGTGCATCGTCGACGACGGCTCGCCGTGTACCACGACCACGACCGGAGCCCCATGACAGTACGTCGGCTCACCGCGCTCCGCGCTCGCCGCGTCGCGCCTCAGATCGGGCGATCCCCAGATCAGCTCGTCCAGGCCCTTCCGGCCGACCACCAGACGCACCAGAGCACGGCCGACGGCGCTGTCCAAACGGCTGACCAGCTTTCGATAGAACGCCGCCGTCGCCGCCTCCAGCCGCAGGATTCGCTCGCCGGTCACCACCGTGTGGTGTACCCCCTGTCGGTTCTTGCCGGTCGGCGCGTAGCGGGCGATGTCGAACAGCCGGTCGAGCTTGTCGGGCTCGACGGGCGCGGACTTGAAGCGCCGGATGCTCCGCCTGCGTCGCAGGAACTGCTCGAGCTGCCCGTCGGTCAGCGCGAACTCGCCGGCGAGGGGCGCTCCGCCCCCCCGCGGCACGGCCGAATGCCGCAGCGCCTCCGGCTCGCACACTGCCACGCAGTGGGCACAGGCGATGCACAACGACAAGTCACCCACGACCGGAACGTCGTCCTCCTTGTGAACGATGAGCTTCCGCGGGCACGTCGTCACGCACCGCCCGCATCGCGTGCACGTGTCCCGCTCGATATCGATCTGGTATTGACTGTTGAGGGACACGTCCATGCTCATCTCCAGTGTCAAGGACGCCGGTCTGCTCCTGCCGCCACGTGACGACGTTGGTCGG
>CAYOGX010000600.1:0-4025 GCA_964403235.1 uncultured Planctomycetales bacterium
CGGGTACTGGCACCGGGCGGCAGGCTGATGCTGATCGACGGCTTTCGCGACAACGTCGTCGGGTGGTTCGTCTTCGACGTCTGCATCGCCGCCGTCGAGGGCGTCGTCAACCACGTTCCCTGTCGACCGTGAACCGCCTGTTCGAGCAGGCCGGGTTCCGGCAGATCGTGCACCGCAAGTTCAACTGGTGGTTCCCCGGACTGCTGACGACCGGAGTGGCCTGAGCGGAGGCGGCCATGTCGCTGCCCGATACCGAAGAGCAGCTTGCCGACATGAAGGGGGTGCTGGAGGTGGCCCGCCAATTAGGCGCCACCGTAGACCTCCGCACGATGCTGACCCACATCCAGCAGGCGTCCCGGAAGGTGATGGAGTGCGAGCGGGCCAGCGTCTTCCTCTACGACGCCAAGACCGATGAGCTGTACAGCTACGTGGCCACCGGGGTCGAGGAGATTCGGTTCTCCGCACGGCGCGGCATCGCGGGTGCGGCTGTCCAGGGCCGTCAGCCCATCAACGTGCCCGACGCCTACGCCGACGACCGGTTCAACCGGGAGGTGGACCAGCAAACCGGTTTTCGCACGCGCAACATCCTGTCCCTGCCCCTGGTCGGACTGGACGACGCCGTCGTCGGCGTGCTGCAGATGCTTAACAAGGCTCGGGGCAGCTTCAGCACGTGGGACGAGCAGTTGGCTGCCACGCTGGCCGCCCAAGCCGGTGCGGCGATTCAACGACAGATGCTCCTCGAGCAATACGCCGAGAAACAGAAGCTCGAGCGCGATCTGGACATCGCGCGGCGGATCCAACAGGAGCTCCTGCCCGACGCCTCGCCGACGTTAAAGGGCTTCGACATCGCCGGTTGGAACAAGCCCGCGGATCAGACCGGCGGCGACGCGTTCGACTTCATGCCGCTCGACGGGGGCCGCCTGGCCATCACCATCGCCGACGCCACCGGGCACGGCATCGGACCCGCCCTGGTCATCGCCGAGTGTCGTGCCCTGCTGCGGGCGACGGCGCTGTCCAGCAACGATCCAGCCGAGGTCATCGTCCGCGTGAACGATCTGTTGGTGGAGGACCTACCCGCCGATCGATTCGTGACCTGCTTCTTCGGCCTGCTCGACCCAACCGAGGCCACCCTGCGCTTCAGTAGCGGGGGACACGGTCCGCTACTGCTGTTCCGCGCCGCCGACGAGCAGATCGCCGAGCTGCACGCGACCGGCCTGCCGCTCGGCATCATGCCTGACATGACGTGTGAGCCGGCCGATCCTATCGTTTTTCGCCCCGGCGACATGATGGTGCTGGTGACGGACGGGTTCTTCGAATGGATGGGACCCGACGGTGAGGAACAGTTCGGTGTGGGCAGGATCGTCGACCTGATTCGCCGCAACAAGACCCAGCCCGCCGCCACGCTGATCGAGACGCTCTACCAGGAGGTCGTCCGGTTCGGCGCGGGCACCGCCCAGGCAGACGACCTGACCGCCGTGATTATCAAGAAGACCTGATCGACCATGAAGGGGGGTCAGAAGCTCAGCTTCGGGGCGTCGCGGAATTGGGCGGCCACACCCCAACTGGCGGGCTCGCTGTCCAGCGTATCCAGTCGGACGACCTCGGCCTGGCTACAGATGCGACCTTCATAGGGGAAATGCCCCTGTCCGGGCGGGATGGTCAGCTCGACGTCGAGCGCCCGACCCGCCTCCAGCCCGGCCTGATCGGTCCCGAAATAGACCCCGCCCGCACTGACGTTGATCGTCTTAGTGCTTCCCACAACGGGCGTCAGGTCATCGATCGTGCAGAACGCCACAGGGAGACCGATGTCGAGCCGGCGATGTCTGCGTCTTTCTGTTTGCATTGATGCCTTAAACCACCAATTAGATTCACTTGCCGATTATGAGCCAAGACTGCCCTGTCTACCTGGTGTGCTACAGATCCGGTGCCAGGCGGTTCTCGATCTGGGCATCGTGCCGCTGTGTTCGTCCAACGCCTTGCCAAGGTGACGCTTACGGTGCGACTCGGGCGACGATCGAACCGGACCGCGCCATGCCCCCGTTGCTGGTCGGCAACGCCGACGAGGGGATTAAGCCCGATAACGAAATGTAACACCCTGCGCCACACGGTTTTGGCCCATGTTGCGAGGCGTCAACATGTCGTCCTGCGGCAACAACGCCCGGTTCGGATGGGGAGTTGGTCTGCTGGCACCAAGCACGAAGCCCCCGACAGCCGTGGGGCCAGGATGGGTCACGGCAGCATCTCGTCGAGACAGGGGGGGTCGGGCTGAAGCCATCCATCGTCCCGGGGGAGGGACGGTTGACCCGTGGGCTGGACCGAGGGCTTTTGACCGGCCAGCACGACAATGATGATCTGGACCGTGTCACGGGCCTCGGCCGGGGGACACGACGAGACGTGGGCGTCATGGGACGGATCCGCCACGGACCACACGACGGCCCGGAGTCGGTGCGTGCCCGCCTGCTTGAGCAAGACCGGGACGACGGCCCGGCCGCGAGCGCTGGTCTGGCCGGTCCGGGTCCCGCTCACGCCGTCCGAGCCGATCGTCCGCCATTCCCCGTCGATCTGACGCTGGACGGCCAGGTAGAAGCCGATCCGTCCCTGGGCGTCTTCGGACCAGTCGGCCTGGCCCAGTAGGTCGATCATCAACGTGTGGCCTTGAGGCATGCTAAGCTCGAAGGCGGTCCGGGCCCGGTTCTCGACCGAAGCGGTCTGACCCTTTTGGCTTTGTTGGATGGTGGCGTGGGGCTCAGCCACCAGGGTCTCGACGATCGGGGGGCAGACCGAGGGCTTGGCGGATCCGGTCGGACAGAACAGGTCGGCCAGCGGCCCGTGTGCGGCCAACTGGAGGCATCCCTGCCCATCGGCCAACATCATTGAGACGGGCAACAGCAGTATCTGGTAGGAGGCGGTGCGGCGGTTCACGCGATCATTCCAGCGGCGGACCGGATCGTCCGCAGGGGCCGGGGAACGGGGCCCGCGCCCCGTGTGCTCCCGCGAGGGTCCCCGTAACGGGTATCGTCTCTCCGTCGCCTAGACTTGATGAGGTCCCGCCACCGATCAGACCGGTCCCGGCGGGTCAAATGGGGCCGGTGCCCGGTCCAATGAGGGGCGATGCAAAGAAAGACCATCCCGCGGCCCTCTCGACAGGGCCGCGGGATGGCTGAAAGGGGACACGACAGCTTCTATTCAATTCATAGGAACCCAAAGCGGACGGATCAAACCACCGCGCGAAAATACCCCCTGGCCAAGGGCCCCCTCGTCGACCCGCCGGGGCGTCGACCCGGTGGCAAACGAAAAGGCCGAAGACCCGGGAAGAACGGGACCTTTCGACCTTCCAGCGACCTGGCCCGTCAGGGCTCGAACCTGAAACCTCCTGATCCAGAGTCAGGCCCTACACCTACCCCGACCCCTTGCAACACAACGACCAACGCCGACCAAAATGGGGCGTGTTGTACCGCTGGTTGTACCAAGTGCCACGAAATACTGTCGGATGACGCTCGACTTGCGTCCGTCATCCAAGCCTGGACCGCCCGAAGCGATGAGGGTGGGGATCGTGGCGATGGTCAGGGCGGCGAGCGAATGATGTGCGTGCGTGCTGGTAATAGCGGTAACGGTAACACAACCCCTGCTGACGGGTCGTGAGCGAGGGTTTCGTTGACGGCGGTTCCGTCGTTGCCGCGGCGTGTGCGCGCAATCCCCAGAGGGGCGAGGGTCTCGGGGTCAATCGTCGGGTAGCGGGTTGGCGGTGATGGCGGCTCAGGTACGTGATCGTGCGCGCGAATGTCGGAGGGGTGCTTCGCGTGGGGCACCACTCAGCGATACGCTGGCCGAAGCCTACTCGCCGGGCCAAACGGGCTGAGCAAGATCAACCCGACAGCACATAGCTGCCTACCGCCGGAAGCGCCGGGTAACCATGCAGCAGATGGCGAAGCCTATCGCCAACAGCGGAAAGGCCTGTTCAGAACCCCCCCCGCATTTGAAGAAGGCCTTGACCTGGCGGTCGGCCACCATGTCGATCGTGATCG
>CAYOGX010000601.1:0-4021 GCA_964403235.1 uncultured Planctomycetales bacterium
GAGGCGACCCGCAAGAGCGACCTGGCGCGGACGGATATGGCCAAGGACAAGACCGGCGTGTTCACCGGCGCCTATGCGCTGGATCCGGTCTACCCCGAAGACGACCCGCGGGCGCGGATCCCGATCTGGGTGGCGGACTACGTGCTGATGACGTACGGGACGGGCGCGATCATGGCCGTTCCGGCGCACGACCAGCGCGACTACGAGTTTGCCGAGGCCTTCGATCTACCGATCGTGGACGTGCTCTATCCATGGATGGTGCAGGCGATCCGCCATTTCGCGGATCACTGCGGCCGCCTGCCCCGCGTGGAGGAACATTGGCAGGGCCAGCTCGCCGATTTCCTCCTAAGCGCGGCGATCGAGCCGGACGTGGGCCTGGACGCTCAGCTCGAGCGAATGGCCAAGTGGCAGCCGGACTGGGTGCCGCCGCGGGCGCCCGACAACGCGGCGCAGGCCCGGCTGACCGGCGTGCTCGGCCGGCCGCTGCCGGAAGCGATGGTTCTGGCCATTGCCGAGAAACGGATCGAGCTCGCTCGCGACGCGTGGCGCGAAGTGTTCGCCGCCGCGCTCGGCCAATGGGGCGTGGACAGCCCCAACGAGCTCCGCGAGCTGCTGGCTGCGGGCCGGTTCTACAAGGCGTTCGGATCCGCCTACGAGGACGACGGTGTGGCCGTGAACTCGGGCCAGTTCGACGGGCTCGATACGGATGAGTTCAAGACCAAAATGACCGCCTGGCTCGAGGAGCAGGGCTGCGGCAACTTCGCGGTCAATTACAAACTCCGCGACTGGATCTTCTCGCGCCAGAAGTACTGGGGCGAGCCGTTCCCCGTGCTACACGATCCGTCGGGCCGGTCGGTCGGCGTCGACGAGGACGACCTGCCGGTCACCTTGCCGGACATCGACGATTTCAAGCCGACGCCGGTGCCCGAGGGCAGCGACGTGCTGCCCGATCCGCCGCTGGGCCGGGCCGACGACTGGGTGAACGTCGAACGAGACGGCCAGACGTTCCGACGCGACCTCAACACGATGCCCCAGTGGGCGGGGAGCTGTTGGTACTTCGTCCGCTTCGTCGATGCGCTCAACGACGGGCAGATGGTCGACCCGGCCAGGGACGCGTACTGGATGCCCGTCGACCTGTACGTGGGCGGGGCCGAGCACGCCGTGTTGCACCTGTTGTATTCGCGCTTCTGGCATAAGGTGCTGTACGACCTCGGGCACGTGTCGAGCCCCGAGCCGTTCGCCAAGCTGTTCAACCAGGGGATGATCCGCAGCTTCGCGTACCGCGACGGGCGGGGCGTGTGCGTGCCGTACGAGCAGGTCGATTTCCGCGACGACGGTGCGTATCACGCCGAGACCGGCGAAAAGCTCGACGAGTCCGTCGAGAAGATGAGCAAGAGCCTCAAGAACGTGATCAACCCCGACGATCAGGTGGCCGAGTTCGGGGCCGATACGTTCCGGCTGTACGAGATGTACATGGGCCCGCTCGAGGCCACCAAGCCGTGGAACACCCGCGACGTGCCGGGCGTCCACCGGTTCCTGCACCGCGTGTGGCGGCTGGTGGTCGATCCCGACAGCGGTGAGCTGTCGAGCGCGGTCCAGGACGTCGAGCCGGACGAGGCCGATCTGCGCATCCTCCACCAGACGATCAAGAAGGTGGGCGAGGACATCGAGCGGCTGCGCTTCAACACGGCCATCGCGCAGATGATCGTCTTCGTGAACGAGATGACGGGCCGGCAGGTCCGACCGAAGGGCGTGCTGGAGGACTTCATCAAGGTGGTCTCGTCGTTCGCGCCGCACCTGGGCGAGGAGCTGTGGCAGCGGTTGCGGGGAGACGCGTGGACCGGGTCGCTCGCGTACGAGCCCTGGCCGGCATATGACGCCGATCTGGCCCGCGAGCCGGAGATCGAGGTGGCCGTCCAGATCGGTAAGAAGGTCCGCGACCGATTCGTCGTGCCGGCCGACGCGACCGACGAGGAGATCCAGGAACGCGCGCTAGCCCACGACGACGTTCAAAAGGCCATCGCCGGCCGGCAGGTCCGCAAGATCCGCATCGTCACCAGCCCAAAGGGCAAGCTGGTCAACATCGTGGCGACGTGACGAAACCAGGATGGCCTGCGGCGTCAATGTTGAAACTGGAGGAGGCATCGTGATCTTGGTGGTGGTCCATCTGCTGGCGTTTGCCGCTGGCGGGCGCGACGGAGAGCTCGCCAAGAGCGCCGAGTTCGGCGACTGACGATGTCGCCCGCAACGCCGCAGGTCGCCGGCAAGATCGTCCCCGTCCGATTCGAGATCGTCCTGGGGCAGCGCGGGCTGTCGAAGGGCGGGAGCGTTTCGCTGCGCTGGGGGCACTGGCGTCCAGCCAGGGAATTCCGTCTCCGCAAGTTCAAGGTCGCGTGCGACGACGCGTCGGCGGCGTTCAAGGTGACGATCCCGCCGCGCAAGAAGAGCTGGCCGCCGACGCGAAAGCCGATTGCGTGTGTGGCCACGGTGACGCGGGGCGGCCCGCTGAAGCCGGGCACGAAGGTCGTCATCACCGCGGACCTGAGGTACACCCCGCACACGAACGTCGCCTGCCCGATCGAGGCGCTTGTCTCGCCCGAGGCCGGCGGCGCGCCCCGGCCGATCGAAGGCGGTACCATCCTCCGCGCCAAGGCCCGTCCGCCCGCCGAGATCCGTTGCATCGCGCGGGCCCGTCCCATGGCCGGCCAGATCGGCCGGGTCGCCGTGGCCGTCACCGACGCCCACGGAAATCCGGCGACCGCGTTCCGAGGCAAGGTGCGGATCGCGTGCAACTCGCAGACGAACCTCCCGGCCGAATACACGTTCACCGCGGACGACGCGGGCAGCCACGAATTTGCCGGCCGGTTTCCCGGCGGCGCGGTCAGTCGTGTCACGGTCACGGCCGCGAAGCTGTCGGCGACCAGCAACCCGATCCTGCCGCGACAAGCCGACGACCCGGGTGTCTACTTCGGCGACATCCATTCGCACTGCGAGGTGTCGGCCGACGCCGTGGGCGATCCCGACCAGGCCTACGCATATGCCCGGCGGTTCCATGGCCTGGACTTCGCCGCCCTGTCGGACCATTCGCCGCGGGGCCCGAAGTGGCGGCGGATCATCGAGGTCGGCAATCGGCACAACGTGACCGGGCGGTTCGTCACGATCCTGGCGTTCGAGTGGAGCGATCCGGTCCGCGGCCATCGCAACGCTTACTACCGTGGCGACACCGGCCCTGAACACCCAAAGGGGATGCGCCACAACATGGACACGTGGTGGCGGTTCTTCGACACCAAGGACACCCGCGTCCTGACGATCCCGCACCATCCGAACACGCAGTCGACGGCCAAGCGCCCCGACGGCAAGCCGGTCTGGGGACCGGTGGACTGGTCCGTCGTCAACCACAAGTACCAACGGGTCGTCGAGATCTGCCAGAACCGCGGCTCGTTCGAGGTGCCCGGGCCGAGGCCCGACCTCCGCGTCGTGCGGGACGATTGCGGCGCGAGCGTCCAGGCCGCCCTGGCCAAGGGCCACCGCCTGGCGTTCATCGGTTCGACCGACACGCACTCTGGCCGACCCGGCACCGGCCAGGCGCGGTGCGTCATCATCAGCAAGGCGTTTTCCCGCGCAGGCCTGTGGGACGCGCTGTACGCCCGCCGATGTTACGCCACGACGGGCAGACACATCCTCGTATCCTTCACGGTGAACGAGCAACCCATGGGGAGCGAGCTGACGGCGACGACGCCCACGATGCAACGCCGCCTCCAATGGCGCGTCATCGGCACGGGCCCGCTGAAGCGCGTCGATCTATTGCGAAACAACCAAGTCATCAAGTCCTGGCCCGGCGAAGGCAAGGACGACGCAGCCGGCCGCTTGACCTACGATGAGCCGGTCACCGCCACCGAATGGTGGTACGTCCGGGCCATCCAGGAGGACACCGAGCTGGCCTGGTCCAGCCCGATCTGGGTCGACCCAACAAAGTAGTTGCGTGAGAGACGACCGGGCCGCGATGCGTCCAAGCAACGTC
>CAYOGX010000602.1:0-4020 GCA_964403235.1 uncultured Planctomycetales bacterium
TCTGACGTTCACCGCCCTTTCGCTGGTACTCAAGCCTCGCGTGCGCGATGATCGTCGCGCGGTCGTCTACCTTCGTTGCAGTCGCCATCTTCTCGTGCTCCTGTCGTCTCGCCGCGCCCGTCGGGGTCGCGATCGTGTTCGTCGTCTGGGTTTTCGGCGTGGCCTCATCAATGCCAGCTACTCTTATCCACTCCAGAATCGCGCCGCCGCGGAACACCAGGTTCCCAACGTCGTCGCCGTCGTCTTGTCCCTGCAACTCGCGACTCAAGACGCCCGCGCGAACGGTCGCGGCCGGTATGCCGAGCCCGACGATTTCTTCCTCAGTGTACAGCCAGTCAGGACGTACCCTCTCACTCACCTGCGCGCGGAACCGCTTCACACTCGATGTGAGGTTCATCGGCCCCCGTCTGCCACGCCGGCCACGTCGGCGGCCATGCGCGTCGGCCGCGCTGATCGCTTCGTTCGCGACCCGCTCAATCTCGATTACGTTCAACATGGTTCAACTCCTTCATCGCGCGGTATCCTCCCGCGCACCTTTCCAACTCGCCGGCCGCCAGCAACTCGCCAAGCACTTGCTCGACAACCCCCGCGTCGGCCCGCGTCCAGGCCACCATGGCGGGAATCCCGCAGGCCTGGCCGACGTTCCCGTCGAACCATCGGCGGATCTGGACCCGGACCCGGTGTCTGGCCATCGCTGTCACCAAGCCGCCCCTGATTCGGCGTTTCGTTGCTGTGTCTACCGCGTCCATCGAACTATCCTCGGGTGACGTGATGACGCGAGGTGACGCCAGTTCCGGGGTTCTTTCAACTGCGCTTTCTCGCATGGGGAAAACCCTGGAAATCACGTCATTTCGCGTCACCGCGTCACCCCTCATCGCCACCATCGTGGGCCAGGCCAATGCCCAGCCACGTCCGGGCCGCCCTCGTCCGAGAGCGTTTCAACCCCAGGTCGTCGCGTCCGGCCAGATATTCGCCTAACTGTCGCTGATTCACGGGGCGCTCACCGCCATCGTCGCACCACGTGCTGTAAGCGCGGTACAGGTCCTTCGCCGCTACCTGATAGCCACTCCCCGTCAGACACCGATCGACGATGAAACGCCCGATGCCGTCCTGACTTTCGCGGTATTCCAACGTCGCCGCGCGGACGTCATCGACAACGCCGAGTCCGTCCCGTTGCCACTCAAGACACCCCCGGACCGCCCATGCCAGGATGCCGCTCGCTTCAGCGCGTAGCCGTTCGGGCATCGTCTCATCGGCGTAGGGTCCGTGTCCGTCGGCGTCCAAGTCCGAGCGCCCGACGAATTGAACGGTGAACGGAATCAGCCGTAGGCGTCGCCATATAGCCTCGTCAACGCCCCGGACTTCCGGCCTGTGATTCGTGGCCAGCCAGACCTTATGCGTCGGGCGGAATTCCCAGAAGTCCTGATACACACGCCGTGCTGAGATTCGGTCCCCGCCCGTCAGCCACTTAACGCGAGACTCATCGAACCGACCGCCTTCGTCGGTCTCGTTGGTGCTGACGAATCGGATGCCGTGTAGGCTCGCCAATTCCGTCGGGTGGGCGTCGCCGTACCGTCGCAACATCAACAGCTTCGGTGCCAGCGTCGCGGCATAGTCCCCCAGGACGTGTCCGAATGTCTCGATGAACGTCCCTTTTCCGTTTCGCCCCCTGCCCCAGAGGATCTGTAGGACGTGCTGCCGGATCACACCCGTTATCGAGTACCCGACGGCGCGCTGCACGTAGCGGATTACATCGTCGCGGCCCGCGAACACTTCGGGCAAGAACTTGTCCGTCCAGATCGGCGCCAAGGCCTCGGGTAGGTACTCCGCGCCGGCGAGCTTCGTTATCAGGTCGGCGGGGTCGTGCGGCCGCAACCTGCCGGTCCGCAGGTCAAGCGTTCCGTTGGTGACGTTGAACCCCCACGGGTCCCGGTCAAGGTCATCGGGTCGGACGGGAATCCCCGGTTCACTCTGAGCCAGCGCCAAAAGGGCTTGTATCCGTGTGTTCGATTCGCTCGCCCTGGCGTGCTGGACAAGTGCTTGCCGTTTCACGTCGTCTTCCGTTGCCGCCGCCTCGCGGTAGATGCTTCGGACGGTTCGCTTGGCCAGGGCTTTGACGCGCCCCGCGTCATCGACGGCCCACCGCTGGCCGGTCCAGATTAGCCACTTGGCCCACGGATGACAGAAACGCACGGTGCCGCGGTGTTGGTCTGCGAACCGTTCGCCGTTGCCCAGATCCGTACGCATGTAGGTGCGGGCTTCGGGTCGATCGTCTGGCACCTCGATGGGTTCATCGTCGGTGGGTTTGTACTCGGGGGCGTTGTCGGCCAGCTCGGCTAACGCCTCGACCGTGCCGCCGTCGTCGAGCCAATCGGACGCGTCCCCATGTTCGGGCAGGTCCGGCAACTCGACGATCCGCACGGATGCCGCCTTGCCGTACAATCGGCGCGCTACGCCTTGGCCATGTAGTCGGCCGACTTGATCGTTGTCTCCGATGATGCGGACGTGCCGCCCGTGCAAGGGCGTGTCGTCACACTTCGACCACTTTCCCGCCCCCATCGGATTGCACGTCGCCAGCAGCCCGAGACCGGCGAGGCGGTCAGCGTCTTTCTCGCCCTCGACGATGTAGACGGGACGGTCCGCGTCGGCCAAGTCGGACAGTCGGTACAAGATCCGCCGGACGCCCTTGAGATCCCAGACCCATCCGCCGTTGCCATCGGGTCGGCGTTGCCGAAAGTCCTTAGGCTCGAATCGCACGGTCTGAAACAACAGCTTGCCGGCTTCGTCGCGGTAGTCGTAGGCGCCGACGATCTCGCCCTTGCCGCCGCCCTTGCGTCGCCGCGCGGTCGGGGTCGGCGCGAATAGGTCCCGAAGATTCAGACCGACCGCTTTCACAACATCGTCGGTCGCGCATCCGGCCTGGCACTTCACCAGCGCGGTCCCGTCATCGCCTCGACCGATACTGAGGGATGGCCGCCGATCGTCGTGGGCGGGGCATCGGGCTTCCCATTGGTTCCGGCCGGCCTGTTTAGGCTCGCACCCGGCGTCGGCCAGGGCTTGCAAGAATCGATCGACAGGGTTCGCAACGTCAACGGTCATCGTTCCCCCCCTCTCGCCTCGACTCGACCCATGCGGCCAGATCAGCCGGGCAGTACATCACCCGTGCGCCGATCCGAACGAAGGGGAGGCCCTCGCGTTGGCGCAGGTTGAAAAGGCTTCGGACCGATAGGCCACCAAGCAAGCGGGCCGCCGTCCGTTCGTCCACCAGCAGCGGCTCTGAAGCTTCACTCACCACGGCACGGCCCCCCCGCATCCGACGTGCCGGCCGCCGCCCGGTCAAGTAAACAGTGCTCGACGGCCTCCACGTTGAACAGCCGCCGACGGCCCGCCTTGAGACTCGGGATGCGTCCGGCTTCGGCTTCATCCCTGAGCCACGCGGCCGGAAGTCGCAACCGCCTGGCCAGCCCGTGCACGTTCACAAGCTCGTTTTCGGTGTCCATAACGTGGGAAGTATGACACAGGAAGCGTGCGCCATCGGTGTTGTACGGGGGGGTGTAGCCGAACGGCTCAGATTTTCCCTGTTTTTTCTGCGGGGGGCGGGTCCAGTCGATGCGTCCCCTTGGTCTTGCCTTGCACGATCATAATGCCCCAAGCGGGATGGTCCCGGAAGATCTGCTTGACCGTCGTCTTGTCGGCCGCTTCGGCGGTTTCCAACAGGTAGGCGTCGCCCACGTCTGGCGTGCCTTTGTCCTTTGCCTTCCAAAGCTCGCGGACGCATGCGGCCTGATTGCCCGTGAAGTAGTATTCCGCCCCGCACCAACGAACTGACCGAAAGTCCGGCGAGTGCTGGCATGGTGGCAACTCCCGCTCCACCGGGTCCATGTCCCGTGCGGGGCCAGCGGACTCACGGGGGGGCAACGACTTCTGCGCCTCGCGTTCGATGAGGCACGCGACGGCCTCGACGGTGGCCCGCACGGCGTCTTCGTCGGCCAGGAATTCCGGCGAGTCGCAGAGCGGGGG
>CAYOGX010000603.1:0-4018 GCA_964403235.1 uncultured Planctomycetales bacterium
GCGGCGGTCTCCTCGAGGGCGTTGAGCGCCCGTGCCGCCTCGACGTCTTGGTTCGTGTCGATCAACGCGACGAGGCGGCACGGGCGCTCAACGCCCTCGAGGAGACCGCCGCCGGGCTGGCCAACCCGCATCTGGCCTCGGCGATGCTCCAGTTCGGCCGTGCATACCGCGACCGCGCCGCCCTCGTCAAGGCGAACCGGCTGTACGCTGACCTGGTCCAGTTTCATCCGGGCGAACGGCGGTTTCGCGACGGGGCGTCGGCAGCCAAGCGGGCCCTGGCGGATCTGGACAGGTCCCCGTCATCCGAACCCGCGGGCTCCCGGCCCGGTGGCTGACGGCTCAGCGTCCGCCGGCGGAAGACGCGGTGGGCCGAAGCTCCCTGGCCCTGGCGAGCCAGCGCTTCGCCTCTTCACGCCGACCCAAGCGCTCATAGGCCTGTGCGATGCAAAGCGCGGTCGTGTACCCCGTCCCGTCCGGAGCCTGGATGTAAAACCGCTTCAGGTACTGAATGGCCTTTTCGAACTGACCATCCATCAGGTAGGCCCTGCCCAATTGGAAATACGCGGGCAGGAAGTCTGGCATGATCTCGAGCGACCGCTTCAGATGCCGGATGGCCGTCGGGGCGTCCTTCTCGTTCATCGCGCAGTAGCCCGCCTGTAAGTGAATCCGCGCGCTGTCGTCGGTGAGCGCCAGCGCGCTGGCTACCAGACCCGCCTCGCTCCGCCACACCTGCCCCCGCCGGACCGTCAGGAAGACGTGGGCCGTACACAACAACGCGAAGACCGGCGCAATGACCAGACACCCGCGCCGTTCCGACCCCGCACGTCCCGAGATCCCCTCGGCCGCCCCGACAACGCCGATCGCAACCAACCAACAGAACGCCGCCGAGGGCATGTACATCAGCCGCTCGGCGAAGATCGTCCCCGACAACACCACCGTGTTGCTCACGAGCACGTAGTTGAGCAGAAAGAATACGATGCACCACAAAACGCCGCCCGCACGCCGATAGGACCGTATCCCGCCCGCAACCATGCCGACGATGCACAGCAGCCCCCACGCGAACCGCAGGTCGAGCGGCGTCTCGCAGACCGGCAGGGCGTTGTAGGAGTAGTCGTGGCAGAGCGGGTCCGGCCAGACGAGCAGCCAAACGTACTTGCCCAGCAACACCACCGGCGTCAGGACCCGTCCGACCGACGATGCCTGCGCAATCGGGTTGTCCACCTTCGGGATGCTGCCCTGGTCCTGGATCACCATGCCGAGAACCTGCATGCGGATCGCCAGTACGATCAGCACGACCAGGAACATCCCCACCCACCGTTGCAGAACCAGCCGACCAATCAGGGCCGACGAGATCCTGCCGCGAGCCACGTCCGCAGGCCGATCGGCGGCCGGCCGACTGAACCCGCCCGTACCGAAGCGCACCGACCACAGGTCGAAAAAGCCCGCCACGGCGATCACGGCCACGGCACTTTCTTTGCTCAGTATCGCCAGGCCCGTCAGTACCGCCGCGATCGGGTATCGCCAGGTGGGGCGGCCCTTCTTCTGCCGCGCGTCGACCACGTACACCCACAGGGCCAGCAGACCCAAGACGCCCGCCAGCAGCTCGGCCCGGCCGACGACCTGCGCAACCGCCTCGACGTGCAGGGCGTGGGCGGCGAACAGCACACTCGTCGCTCCCGCCAAACGACGGTCGCCGAACACCGCGCAGGTCAACCCGAACAGACAACAGCAGCACGCCGCGTGCAGCACGATATTGATCGCGCGATAGGTCGCCGGCCGCTCCCCGCTCAGCCGGTAGTTCAACACGTGCGAAACGGTGGTCACCGGGCGGTACAGCACGTCGCGCTGCAAATCGTTCCAGTAGTCGTGCTGCAGGAGTTGCCACAGGGTATCGTTTTGCCACGTCCGGCAGTTAATCACGACCACGAGCCAGTCATCGAAGGCAAAGCCGTTCCCCAGCGTGCCAACGTACGTGCCCCCGGCGACCGCGACGATCACGATCACCCACACCCACGGCGCGCGAAAGCGCCCGCGCCGGCCCCGCCCCGGCAGGGCACCCCCGTCTTCAAATGGTCGTTCCGAGGTCAACTTACAGGGCCACGTTAGCTGCCACCCGAAACGCCGTCAACAGAGGCACCGCTCACGGCGACACCGCCGATTCCGGCATGGCAGGTTTGTAGCGAAACAACGACTTGCTGCCCGGTGGATGCTTGCGCTTGAGCTGCTCGGCCCTGGTGAACCAGTGGGCGGCCTCGTCGGGCATCCCTATATCGCGATAGGCCTGTCCGAGGAGCTGGGCGGGCGCGTGGTTGGCCTCGGCGGGGAGCCGCCCGACGCACCGACGCAGGTGGCGGATGGCCCGAAGGGGCTCCCCCGTCATCAGGCAGGCTCTACCCAGATGGAAATGGGCGAACATGTGGTCGTCCATGATCTGCACCGCACGCTCGAAGTGCCGGATGGCCGTTGACAAGTCCTTGTCGTGCAGCGCGAAGGTGCCGGCCTGCAAGTCGATCCGAACGCTCTGGTCCGTCACCCGCAGGGCGCTGGCGACCAGCGCCCGTTCGCTTTTCCATTCCGCGCCGCGCCGAACCGTCAGCAAGACGTGGACGCTGCACAGAACAGCGAAGATCGGCCCCATGACCCACCATCCGCTTCGTTGCAGATCGAGGGAGTCTGGTATCCGGTCGGCCGCGGCGATGCCGACCAGTGCGACCAGCCAACAGAATCCCACCGACGGCAGGTACATCAGTCGCTCGGCGAAGATCGTGCCCGACAGCACCAAGGTATTGCTTATCAGCGCATAACTGAGCACGAAGAAAACGACGGCCCACAGCACGACGCCGCGCCCGCGATACGACAGAGCCGCCCCGACCGCCATGGCCGAAATGCACAACACCCCCCACCCGAACCGAAGATCCAACGGCGTCTCGCAGATCGGTATGGCGTTGTAGGAGTAGTCGTGGCACAGCGGGTGCGGCCAGATCAGCAGCCCAACGTACTTGCCCAACAGCACGACAGGCGTCAGCGCCCTGCCGATGGTCGAGGCATGGGCCACAGGGTTGTCCATCTTGCCGATGGCCCTTTGCGATTGAGCCAACTGGCCGAGAACCTGCACGCGAATCGCCAACACGACCGCGACGACGACGAGCATGGCCACCCATCGGTGCAGCGCCACGCGGGCGATGACCCGCCCGCCCCCTCGGGCATGCGGGGTCGGGGCCGGCCCGCCGGACGCAGCCAAGGCCTGCCGTGATCGATCGAACCGGACCGACCAGACGTCGTAAAACGCCGCTAGACCGATCACGGCGATGCCGCTCTCCTTGCTGAACATCGACAGGGCCATCAGCGACAACGCGACCGGGTACCGCCAGGTCGGTCGTCCCTGTCTCCGCTGGGCGTCGGCGACGTACAACCACAGCGCCAGCAGCGCGCACAAGGCCGCCAACAGCTCGGCCCTGCCCACGATCTGCACGACCGCCTCCACATGCAACGCGTGTACCGCGAACACTGCGGCCGCCAGTCCGGCCAGGCGACGGTCTCCGAACAGCGCGCAACTCAACCCGAACAGGCAACAACAGCACGCCGCGTGGAGGACGATGTTGACCGCGCGATAGCACTCGGGCCGGTCTCCGCTCCACCGGTAATTCAGGAGGTACGTGGCCGACGTCACCGGCCGATACAACAGGTCGATCCGACGATCGCCCCAGTAGTCGGTCTTCAATCGACTCCAAAGGCTTTCGTTTTCCCAGTTGCGGCCCTGAAACACGACGATGAGTTGGTCGTCGAAGACGAAGCCGTTGCCGAGCGTAGGCAGGTAGATCCCCGCGCCGACCGCGGCCAAGATCGCCAGCCAGACGAGCGATCCACGCCACGAGTGGCGATCGGCTCGCCCAACGGGACAGGCGCCGGCCTCGAGTGGTCGTTCCGCGGACATCCGCGTCACAACGTTAGCTGCTCGCCGAGGCGCCGTCAACGAACCGCGCCGCCGGCTTACCCAACGGGGCACATGCAGAAAGGC
>CAYOGX010000604.1:0-4014 GCA_964403235.1 uncultured Planctomycetales bacterium
GTGTTCACCGACACCGTTGATGTGAGCGGGGCTGCGACGTTGAACAGCACGCTGGATGTGGACGGCGCGACAACGCTCAACAGCACGCTGGATGTGGATGGCAATATATCCAGTGGCACCGGCGCGGTGACAGTTACGGACAGTGTGAATATCACCGGGGCCGTCGATTGTGATTCGACGTTGAACGTGGACGGGGCGGTGACCGTGGACAGCCTGGTCGTGGACAATGGCTCGATCACGCTGGAAAACAGCGAGACGATTTCCAACAGCACCGACGGCGATGTGTTCGTCAACGGTGAACTCTTGTACCGTACCAACGTCATCAGTCAGAGCGCAGACTACACTGTTCAGGCTGCGGACTCCGGCTCGCTCATCATCACGACCGGGGCAGGTGAGGCTACCACGCACACGCTACCGACGGCGGCGGCGGGACTGAGCTACTGCTGGTACGTTGGGGAGGCTTACAGTTTGACGTTGGACGCGGCGGCCGGGGACACGATCCTGCACCTGACGGATGGGGCAGGTCAACGAGCACAAAACGCGACGGAAGGGGATAGCGTGTGTCTGTACGGTCAAACCTCGCTCTGGATTCCGATGCACGAGGTCGGAACCTGGGAGGACATCAACTGATCACGTTTGCCTACTGCTGCGAGAGCTTCGCCGAGGTCACCCGGCAGGGGGCGGGCGTCGAGCCTGTTACCGCGCCGCCGATGCTTGACGACCGCTTCGAGCCGCAGTGGCTCGAAGGCCATGCGTTACTGTGGTTCGATCTCCACGGTATGCCGGGCGTGCCGTGGTGGCAGGGTGACCGGGGCGTGATCGCGCTCACGGCGCAGACGGTCCGCCGGGCCGATCTGGACGGAGCGCTCGTCTTCGCGCTGAGCTGCTACCTCGGCGAGCGCAATTCACCGATGCTCGAGGCGCTGCTCGACGCCGGTGCGCGTTACGTGGTCGGCGGGGCCGGGCAGAACTGGAGCAACCTGACCCGTCCCACCGGCGCGGGCCTCCTGGGCCTGCGCTTCCGCCAGTTCCTCGATCGCGGCGCTGATCCGCTGCGGGCGCTGGCGCTGGCCAAGCGCTGGCTCCAGCTCAAGATGGCGTTCAATCGCCTGGCCGGAGCGAAGGCGGGCAAGATGCTGGCAGACAAAGACGCGCTCGCGTTCCGGGCGTACTACAGGGGGACAGTATGAAGATTCAGAAGGATTTGGAAAATGTCATCGTCGCCGCGATGGTGATCCTCGTTGCCGTGGTGATCGGCGGGCTGGTCGGACAGGCCGTGTACGACGATGCGACTGAGGCCGACATCGCGCCGGTTCCGCGCAGTTCCGATAACTACGGTTGGCAGCGGGTAGAGTCGTTCACCGTGCAAGGCACCGGGACCGCCGGCGCGGTGCAGGCCACCGGCGACACTGATGGCGTCCCGCGCGGTCACCTCTACGCCGTCCATCTCGACTACGCCAGCACTATCTCGACCACGACCGACATCACCCTGACCCAGGCCTCGCCCTCGCTGACGGTGCTCCAGCTCACCGATTGGTGTACCGATACCTGGTACTACCCGGCTGCCGAGTACACGAATTCCAGCGGGACGGGCCTCTCGGCCTACGAGCCGCTGTTGGTCAGCGACCGGCTCACGCTGAACGCGGGCGAGACGATCTCGGGCACCGTCGTCACGGTGACCGTCTACTACGGGGAGTAAGCGCGATGAGATACCTGAAACGATTTGCGGAACTCATCAGCCAGCCCGCCGAGGGCGTGGTCGAGCACATCGTCAGCGTCTTTGGCAACGTGGACAGTGGAGGCGACATCGTCCACCCGGGCGCGTTCGTCAAGACGATCAACGAGAATGGCCCCGGTGGCGCGGATCGCATTCGGGCCACCTGGCAACACGACATCTGGGAGCCCATCGGCCGCCCGCTGGAGATGGGAGAGGTCGGGCGGGCCGATCTGCCTGAGCAGGTGCTGGCCCGAGCGCCCGACGCGATGGGAGGCCTGCGGGTGGTGACCAAGCTCTCGATGACCGCGCGTGGTCAAGATGCGTACACGCTCCTGCAGGACGGCGTGCTCAACGAGTGGAGCATCGGCTATTACCCGATCAAACACGATTGGGAGGAGGAAGCTGATCCACCCATTCGCAACTTGCGCGAGATCAAGTTGATTGAGTATGCACTCGTCACGTTGGCGATGAATCAGGGCGCGGTCACCTCCGACGTGAAGAAGGTCGTCCCGTATCAGGACCTCCCCCTCGGCGACGAGGAGGAATCCTGGGACCACGACGCCGCGCTGGCACGGGTGAAGGAGTGGGCCGGGGGGGATGAGCTCGACTGGGAGAAGTTCAAGGCGGCGCACGTGCTGTGGGACGACGACGACCCGGAGCGGCAGGGCAGCTACAAGCTCCTCATCGCCGACGTCGTGGACGGCGAGCTGACCGCCATGCCGCGCGGGATATTCGCAGCGGCGGTGGCGCTCCAGGGTGGGCGCGCGCCGGTCCGCGAGTTCGACGACGGCGACGTCGAGGGCGCGAAGAAGCACCTCGGCCGCTACTACGAGCGGCTGGAGCGGACCGCTCCCTGGGACCGGGACAAAGCGGCCGCCGTCGAGGCGCTGATCGAGATGATCGTGAGCAAGGCCAGCCCCACCCGACCGGTGGGTCTGGAATCGTTTGTGACCGACCTGATCCAGCTACAGGCCCCCGGAGCGGGCGATACCTGGCTGGGGGAGGTCGAGCGTTACGCATCGGCCTGGGCGACCAACGCCGCGTTGCTGAAGGAGGGCCGGGTGCTCTCAGCCCGGAATATCGGCATCGTCGAAGACGCGATCCAGGAGATGCAGGAGGCCATCGTCGCGCTGGAGGCGCTACTGGAGGCAGCCAAGCCGCCCGAGGAACGGGCACTTACTGCGAGCCGGGCGCTACTACAACGGCGGTTGGATCTCCAACTGATGGAACTCAACTCGTTTTTGTAGAGACTTTGTAGGAGGACAGAGATGAACTGGAAGCAGTTGATGGAGAAGGCCCGCGAGCTCCTCCACCAGGCCAAGGGCCTGATGGACGAGAATCAGGGCGACGACTTCACGCAGGAGAGAGAGAATCAGATCGAGGCGCTGCTCAATGAGTCCGACGAGCTGAAGGCGCGGGCCGAGCGGGCGCGCCGGGTCGATACCGGGCTGGCGTACTTCGACCAGCCGGCGGCCGAGCCTCCCCCGATGGGTGGCGACGTGCCGCCCCAGACGATGGGCGCACCCACCGGCGATCCGCAGACGGACGCGGTCACGGTCAACGCCGAGTACAAGGATGCTTTCCGTGCCTACCTCGGCGGCGGGATGCGGATGCTGGACGGCCGGCAGATCGAGGCGCTGCAACGCGGCTACGTTGAGAACGATCAGAAGACGCTGAGCGGAAATACTGGGGTGACCGGCGGGTTCCTGATCCCGGCAGACTTCCGTGCCGAGCTGATCGAGGAGGTCGCCGCACGCGCGTTCCTCCGCAATCTGGTGGACGTGCGACCGTGCAGCGGCGATTACCTGGAGATGCCGGTGGTCGAGGCCCCAAGCTCTAACGCGGGGATCTACGCCAACGGGATCGTGTGGACCTGGGTCAACTCCCCGACGTCCGAGGACACGGGTGAGACGGACCCGGAGTTCGGCCTGATGCGCGTACCGATTCACGATGCCGTGGCCAAGACGCGTCTGAGCGTCAATATGGTCAACGACGCCGCGCTGAACATCGAGAGCGCGCTCCCGCGCTGGTATGGCGAGAGCTGGGCGCTGCAGGAGGACTACATGGTCCTGCGCGGCAACGGGACCGGCGAGCCGCTCGGTATCCTGAGCGACACTGACATCACCGGCACGCACTACGTCGAGAGCTCGGAATCCGGCGACGTCGCGGCGGACGATCTGATTGATTTGGTCTACGACCTGGAGGCTCAGTACGCGGCCAACGCGCGCTGGGTCACCAGCCGGGCCAATCTCAAGTCGGTCCGCAAGATGAAAGACGGCGAGGGCAACTATCTGTGG
>CAYOGX010000605.1:0-4012 GCA_964403235.1 uncultured Planctomycetales bacterium
CGGTCAGTTGCCGATGACTGTAACAGCGTTCGGGGAGATAGTGTGCGCAACTGGCTCTGAATGCGCGAGTTAACATGCCAACCGTCTATGCCATGATCCCTGCCCGGGGCGGGTCCCGTGGGATCCCGCGCAAGAACCTCGTCGATCTCGGCGGCGGGCCGCTGATCGCTCATGCGATCGAGGCCGCCCTGACCAGCCGGTCGGTCGATCGGGTCATGGTCAGCACCGAGGACGACGAAATCGCCGAGGTGGCGCGGCGGTGGGGGGCCGAGGTCCCGTTCCGCAGGCCCGCGGAGCTGGCCACCGATACGGCCTCGGGCAACGAGGTCAGCCGGCACTGGTTGGAGTGGCTCCGGGCCGAAGGGCTCCGGCCCTGGGCCGTCCTTCACCTCCAGGCGACCTCGCCGCTTCAGACCGCCGATGACGTCGACGCGGTCGTCGAACTGCTGCAACGGGTCGATTGCGACTGCGTGGCCAGCGTCTGTCCGGTCACGGAGCACCCGTCCTACATGTATCGTCTGGTGGAGGATCAGGCCGAGCCGTTCCTGAGCGATGAGGCGCTGCCGTCGCATCGGCAACGGGCCGAGCCGCTGTATCGCCTGAACGGCGCCATCTTCGCGACGCGGTTAGAGCCGGCTGTTGCGGCGGGTCAGTTCCACCTACATCCGTTCGCGGCCTACGTCATGCCGGTTGAGCGGAGCATCGACATCGACACGCACCAGGATCTGGCCCTGGCCGAGACGGTCCTCGATCACATGGGCGTGTGCAGCGCCCGCGGAGGTGGATGATGGTCCGGCAGGTGGCGGTGTTGACCGGTGCCCGGAGCGACTACGGCGTGCTGCTCGGCGCGCTGCGGGCGATCGATGCGCATCCGCGGTTGCGGTTGAGGCTGGTGGTGACGGGCGGGCATCTGTCCGAACAGCACGGGCTGACGGTTCGGGAGATCGAGGCCGACGGATGGGAGATCGCCGCCCGCGTGCCCATCGTCGAGTCGGACACGGCCGGCAGCGATCTAGGGGCGGCCCGGTCGATGGGTCGGGCCGTGACCGGGCTTGCCGAGGCATTCGACGAGCTGGCGCCGGACGTCACGCTGTTCCTCGGCGACCGGTACGAGACGTTCGCGGGGGCGTTGGCGGCGGCGACGTTGCGCCTGCCGATCGCCCACGTCGGCGGTGGGGAGTGTGATCACGCCACGTGTCTCGACGGGCATCTGCGAAACGCGTTGACGCAGTTGGCCCACGTGCACTTCGTCGCCTGCGACGCGTACGCGGACCGGCTGGTCGGGCTGGGGCAAGATCCGTGGCGGACCCACGTGGTGGGCCTGCCGAGTCTGGACGGGCTGACCGACGATTTGATGACCCGTCAGGAGCTGGAAGGCTCGCTGGGCGTCGCGCTTCGCGGGCGCGTGGTCGTCGTGACGTATCTGCCGGTAACGCTGCGGCCGGATGACAGTCGCACCGAGCTGCGGGCCATGCTGGCCGCGCTCGATACCCAGCCGGACGCCACCATCGTCGTGACGCTCAGCAACGCCGACGCGGGCGGGAGGTGGGTGGACGATGCGGTCCGCGCGTTTGCGGCCGAACGCCCGGACGTGCACGCATTCGCCAGCCTGGGCCGACGACGATACACCAGCTTGCTGTCGGTGGCCGACGCCGTCGTCGGGAACAGCAGCAGCGGGCTGATCGAGACGCCGAGCTTTGGTGTGCCGACGGTGAACATCGGCGTCCGGCAGGAAGGGCGGCTGCGGGCCGACAACGTCGTCGACGTTGCCGGACAGGTCGAGCCCATCGCCGATGCGCTGGACCAAGCGCTGCACGACGAGACGCTGCGGGCACGTGCGGCCGCGGCGACAAACCCGTTCGGCGACGGGCACGCGGGCGAGCGGATCGCGGCGATCCTCAGCGAACTGACGATCGACCGGCGGCTGATGGAAAAACGTGTGCCGTCGGTGGGCTGTCATGCCCTGTCCGCATCGGCCGTGTAGGTCTAGATAGAGGTTACGCCAATGCTGACCGAGGTCGAACAGGTTTCTCGAGACTCTTGGCAGCGGAACATCGATGAATTTCGACTGATCTGGCCTGATACGGAGGTGGTCCGTTTCTTGGGTCACACGGTTCGGCGTGGCGAGCGATCGGGGGTGCGGGTGTTGGACCTGGGCTGTGGTGGTGGCCGACACCTGGCGTGCATGGCCCGCGAGGGGTTCGACGTGTATGGGGTCGACTACAACACCGTCCCGCTGGAACAGGCCCGTCAGGCCGTGGCGGCCGAGGGACAGAACCCGCGACTGGTGTTGGCCGACGTGGGCGATCCGCCGTTTGCCGACGAGCAATTCGATGTCGTGCTGGCCTGGGGCGTGCTGTTCCACACGACGCCCGATCGGGCCGTGACGATGTTGCGCCACATCCGCCGGATGCTGAAACCCGACGGACGCGTCATGGCGAACTGGCGGAGCGATCAAGACGACATGCGCAGCCGCGGCAAGCGCGTGGACGGCGGGACGTACCTGATGGGCGAACAGGCCGGCGCGTTCGGCCTGACCGGGACGCTGTACACGTTCAGCACACGAGAAGACCTGGAACACCGCTACGAACAAGCGGGCCTGCGGATCGACAACGTGGAACGCCGCGACCTGTGGATCGACAACATGTCGATGCGGTGCAGTTGGTGGATCATCTGGGCGTCCAGGCCGCCGGATTCGGCGAGCGCGAGGTAGGTGGCTGTAGGATGTCTACGAATCGCGTCATCCTGTACCACCCACGCTACGACCCAGCGGAGTCGGGGTCGCATCCGTGCGCGCCGCTGGCGCTGCTGTACCTGGCCGACGCGCTCGACTGGGCCGGGTTCGATTCGGTCATCATCGACGCCCAGGTTGAAACGGATGCCATCGAACGACTCCGCGACCAGGCGGGCGGTGCCCTGGCGGTCGGGATTACGTCGATGACGGGCTATCAAATCCAGGGCGCGCTGGCGGCGGCCGAGGCCGTGCGCCGCGTCAGCGGTGAGATCCCGATCATCTGGGGCGGGTGGCATCCATCACTCGATCCGGAGCAGACGGCGCAAGATCCCCTCGTCGACGTGGTCGTCCGCGGGCCGGGCGAGATGACGCTGGTCGAGCTGCTGCAACGTCGGCTGGCAGGACGCGATTGGCAGGGGGTGGCCGGCATCACCCATCGCCGCAACGGCCGGGTCGTGTCCGAACCCGATCGCCCGTTTGAGGGGCTCGAGCCGAACCGACGACTGCCGTTCGAGAAGCTGCACATGGATCGCTACGGCGGCAGACGCGTAGCCGGGCAGGATTTTGGGGCAAACTTCTCGTTCGCCGAGGGCCAGCCGTTCCCCTACACGTCGTCGTGCGGCTGCCCCTACCGCTGCCGGTTCTGCGCGGCCAGCAAGGTCTACAAGCACAAGTGGCACTGCTTGCCGGTCGGCAAGACGCTCGACGAGCTCGAGCTCCTGCACCGCCGGCACGGCATCGAGGTGGTCTTCTTCGTGGACCCGGAGTTCTTCATCAACGCGCATCGGGCCGAGCAGATCATGCAGGGCATCATCGACCGCGGGTTGAAGCTCTACTGGAAGGCGCAGGTCCGGCCGGAGCACATCGTCCGGCTGGGGCGAGCGCGAATGGCATTGGCCTACCGCAGCGGGTGCCGCCAGTTGGAGATCGGGACCGAGTCGGGCTCGCCCTCGATGCTCGAGATGATCCAGAAGGACTCCGATCCGGCCAGTGCGATCGAGTCGGCCGAGCTGCTCCGCGAGGTCGGCATCATCGGGCAATACAACCTGATTTTCGGGTTCCCCAACGAGACCGGCCGGCACGTGGCCGAGAGTCTGGCGTTCGCGGCGCGGCTCAAGCAGGTCAATCCCGACTGCCTGCTGCCGATGTTCTATTTCACGCCGCATCCGGGCGTGTCGTTGTTGGCCGAGGCCGTCGAGTGCGGGTATCGACCTCCCACGTCGCTGCGCGAATGGGCCGACCTGTCGTGGTCCTACACCGATCCGGTCATGCCGTGGA
>CAYOGX010000606.1:0-4011 GCA_964403235.1 uncultured Planctomycetales bacterium
TCGCTCAATACGTCAAGCCGGCCGACGCGGTCAGACCTAGCCATCGTGACCTGATCGACCCGGCGTCGGCTGAGGACCCGCCGTTGCCGCATCTGCCGGCGTTCATGGCCATGGCCGAAGCGGCGCTGCTCTATGGGGACATCTGTGAGAAGCACAACAAGTCTGCCGAAGCGGAGTCCCTGTACAAGGCCGTGCTGGTGTTCGGCCATCACGTGGCCGAAGACCGCGTCAGACTGTGGGGACTGCAAACGGGATTGAGAATCCAACAGTTGGCGGCTCAGCACCTGGGCAGGTTTTACCAACAGCGGGACAAGCCAGCGCTGGCCAAGAAGGGATCGACGCTGCTGGAAGATCTGAACCGCACGGTGGAAGCCGTGCGCACCAAGGCGGGCGAGGCGGTCTTCCGGTTGAGCAAGCGGGGCCACCTGCACCCCGGGGATCTGCGAAACGTCGCGGTGTTGGATGCGGACCCGATGTGGCGGGTCGAGGCGACGTGGCGGCTGGGGCTCTGTCGTGCCGCGCTGAGCCAGCGCAAGCGAAGCGCCGACTACCAGGCCATCACCGACCTGCTGACCCGATCGAAGGACAGCGAAGACCTATTCATCCGGGCCGCGGCCGACCTCGCGTTGGGCATGACCGTCGAGGACGTGCGGACGGCGCATTGACGGCCCGTGCCTCGGCGCTCCAACGGCACAGGATCAGGGCGGCAAACACATGGGGCAGTCACAGTGACTGCAAACAAGAAGACGACCCAGCGGACGATCGCGGTGTTCGGCGGTTCGGAACCCGGGCCGGGCGACCCCGCCTATGACGAGGCCCGACGGTTGGGCACGGCCATCGCCACGGCCGGCTGGACCCTGTGCAACGGCGGGTACGGCGGGACGATGGAGGCTGCCTGTCGAGGCGCGGCCGAGGCCGGCGGGACGACGATCGGCGTGACGTGTGCCGCGTTCGGCCGGGGGGGTGCGAATCGATGGGTCCAACGCGAGATCAGCACCGACAACCTCAACGACCGATTGAGTCAGCTGATCGAGCTGGGCGACGCCTACGTCGTGCTGCCCGGCGCCACGGGGACGCTGTTGGAGTTGGCGGCCGTGTGGGAGTTGGCGAACAAGCGGTTCATCACCGGCAAGCCGATCGTCCTGCTAGGCGCATTCTGGGGCCCGGTGGTCGAGCTGATGGCGCGGGCATCGCCGCGGTCGTCTAACCATGTCAAGCTGGCCGAGACCGTCGAGGACGTGATCGCCGTCATTCGCGATCGGATCGGCGACTGAAGATCACCACGGGCTTGTCGGCCCAACTGATCGTCGTGGGCCGACCGAGCCACTGATCCAGCCCGGCCGGCAAGACGGCGGCCTTGCGATACCGGCCGGCCCACCAGGCGGCGTCGAACGCATCGGGTCTGTCGGCCGTCGCGACGACGTAGTCGGGCCACGTCGTCATCTCGTCGGGGCGGCGCTCGGGCAGGAGCGTCACGCGGCGTCGGTCGAAGTCCAGCGGTGGTACGCAATAGGGCGCCGGTTCGCGGACCAGGCCGATCGTGGCGTCGGGCTCGTCAACCAACCGGGCCGACAGCCAATCCGCCGCGGCGATTCGGCTGTTTGTCGTTTTGGCGTCGCGGACGAAGCCGGCCAAATACCGATAGCCATCCCACGCGGTCGTGACGAGCACGAGCCCCAGCAGGCCAGCGCCGATCACCCGATGCCAACGGATAGCCGCCGCCAGACCCCATGCCGCAGCCACGGCCATCAATGCTGCCGGCATGATCAAGAACCGCCCGTATTCACCGGGTTTGCCCGCGCCAATGCACGCGAATTGAAGCAGGACCAGCACGCCCGGCGCTAGCAGCGGCAGGATCAATCGGGTCCGTCGTGCGACCAGGATCATCAGCGCGACCGTCCCCGCGGCTGCGAGCGTCGGCCCCGCGCCCTCGACCAACAGACGCCCGACGTTCCACGCGCCCTCGCCAATTCGGCCGATCTGATACATACCCGTCGACGTGCCCAGGTTGGATCGCAGGACGTCCCGGTCGACGACGAGATTGACGAGCAGGTAGGGATTGGCCAGTAGGAAGACTGCCGCTGCGATCAGCATTCCGGCAAGCACCCGCCAGACCGTTCGTCGCCGGGTTTCACACGGGCGCAGCACGGCCGCCACGACCATCGTCGCCACGACCGGCCAGGCGCTCAGCACCGTGGCGGTGGTGAGTCCGCACAGGACGGCGGTAGCCCACCATTGGCTGGATCGGCCCGTTTCAAGATAGCGCATCGCAGTCCAACCGGCCAACAACATCATCACGGCACCGGGCAGGTGCGGTTTGCCCTCGTGCGACAGGGTAATCACCACGGGCATCAGGACGAACAGGACGCCGGCCAGCAATCCCATAGCGCCGCAGTCGAGCCGTCGGCCTAACAGGTAACAGGCGATTACGCCGACCAGGCCGAACATCGCCGAATAGGCCCGTACGACGACGTACATCGCGCCGAACGCCGACGGATGATCGAAGTAGTAGGTCAGGTCGCTACGCACCTCGATGAGGCCACACGCCGATGCCAACCCGACGAGCACCCCGACGGGGTAGATAAACAACCCGCCGTATTGGTACAGCTTCGGGTCCATCCGCAGGCGCGAGGGTTGCATCCCCGCCAGGGCCCGTAACGTGATCGGCTCGTCGGGTTGATGCGTGTACAGGCGGTAGCGGACCAGGATCTCGGCGCGTCGGCGGTCGGTCGCGGTCAAGTCGACGGCCCGCTCGCGTTGTCTGATGGGATCGACGTCGACGTCCGCGCCGACCCCGTTGCGGCGGTGCCAGTCGTCGCCCTTGAGTTCGGCAAGCCGCTTGCCGGACCAGGGCGTGCGCGTGCCGAACAGATAGCGGTCGCTGTGGCGCGACGGCAGGCCCCAACGGACGCCTGTCAGCGCGACCGCTGACGCCAGCACCAGGACGAGAATCAACCCAAGCCGTGCCATAGGTTGTGGTCCTTCGGACGACGGCCGCGGTGCGGGTTATTACGGCAACGCAAGCAACACGTCGGCCACCGCGAGTACGCCCAGGCCGACGCTGACGACACCGTTGATCGTGAAGAACGCCAGATTCACCCGGGACAAGTCATCGGCCCGCACGAGCGCGTTCTCGATCAGCAGCAGGACGGCCACGCCGGCCACGCCGGCCAGGTACACCCTGCCCATCGGCGCGACCCAGGCGAGCAGGACGAGCAGCCCGACCGTGCCGACGTGGCACCCGCGGGCGATCCAAAGGGCCGTGGCGGGACCCAGTCGCGAGGGCAGCGAATACAGCCCGTCGCGGCGATCGACCTCGACGTCCTGGCAGGCGTAGATGATGTCGAACCCGGCGATCCACAGCGTGACGGCCGCCATCAGCATCACCGCAGGCCAGCCCAACGACGCCGGGTGGATCGCCACCCAGGCCGCCACCGGCGACAACGCGATCGCGCTGCCCAGATAGAAGTGCGACCACCGCGTGAACCACTTGGCGTAGGAGTACCCACAGAGATACGCCAACAGCGGCACGCTCGCCACCGCCGGCCAGGGATTGTCGTAGAGCCACAGGAAGCCCACGCAACACGCCAGGAACCCACCGACGCAGAATCCGAAGAAGAACATGGCCGCCCGCAGGCTCAGCCGGCCGGTCTGCAGGGGACGGTCTTGGGTTCGCGGGTTGCGGGCGTCGATCTCCCGGTCGACGATGCGATTGAACGTCATCGCCACGCTACGGGCGAAGACCATGCAACCCACGATCAGGATCAACTGCCCCGGCAAGGGGACCCCGCGCTCGGGCAGGTGCCGCCCGGCCAGGAACGTCGCGATCAGCGCGAACGGCATCGCGAAGACGGAGTGCGAGAACCTGATCATCTCGCCCCACGTCCGAACTGCGGCAATCAGGCCCGGCATGATGGAAGATCGTACCTGTCTAGGCTGCCTGCAATAAAGATTGAACAGCACGTCCCTGGGACGTTCTCCGGGGGTGGCCCATGGCTTTAGCCGTGGGGG
>CAYOGX010000607.1:0-4005 GCA_964403235.1 uncultured Planctomycetales bacterium
CCCCGGGCCATGACGTCGGCGAGGTCCGCCGCCGACAGCCGGGTCAGCGGTGCGTCCGGCACGCTCAGACCCCCTCGTCCAGGATGTCTGGAACCCGGTAGTGGCCCTCGGCGGAGGCCGGCGCGGCAGCCAGCCTCCTCGAACAACAGTCCGAACACCCCGGCCACCAGAAGCGCAGGAAGCGCCACGGCGATGGCCCCGATCGAAAGAAGCGTCTTCATAAAGCCCGGCCGACGGTTTCCCGCCGGACGGGCGAGGAGAAAGAAGTGGTCAGAAGGGGATGTCGTCGTCGCTGATCTCGGCGGCCGGGGCCGACGAGGGAGCGTGCCCGGCGACGGCGGCCTCGGTGCGGGCGGCCTGCGACGGCTCGTAGCCGCTCACACGGAGCCGGTCGCCGTACTGCTCACTCACCTCGAGCTTGACGGTGGCACGGACGATGGCCCCGGTGCAGTCGTTCTCGCCCAGCCTGCCGGCCTCGTACTCGGCCATGAGGTTCGCGGCCTTGCAGAACTGGTACGTCTTCCACGCCGCCGCCTCGGTGCCGACGAGGTAGTCCCACACCTTGTGGATGCGGCCGTCCTGGTCGGTGTGCTCGAGCACCAGCTGGATCATCTCGTTGCCGGACTTGGCGATCCGCTCTTCGGCCGACGCGACGACGAACTGGTACGTCCCGTCGGCGAGCTTGGGGAACTCCTTCGCCTGGCTCGACGGCAGCTCGGACGGGTTCACTGGGTTGAACTGCATCACGCGACCTCCTTGATCTGGTTGGTGCACCACTCGATGCACTTGGCGATGGCGTCGGCCGGCATGTCCTGCACGCACTCGACCTTTGCCTTGGTCAGCCACTTGCCGACCACGTCGTCGCCGAGCTTCAGCACGGCGATCATGTTGTTCAGCCGCTGGATGTCCTCGTTGGACGCCAGCGCCACCCGGTCGGCCTCGCGGGTGAGGTTGCCCACGTCGAACCGCTCGCCGATGGCGTCGAGCGTCCACGGGAACGTGTCGCCGTCGGGGAACCCCTGCAGCCGGGTCTTCCGCACCGACGCCAGCCGCTTGCTGCCCTTGCGGTCAAGCTCGATGACCAGGTCGAAGGCGTAGTCCAGCTTCTTCCACCCGTCGAACGTCCGGCCCACGACCTTCATCCCGTCGCCGTACTCGTTCTTGGCGTGGCACGTCACCACGACGTTCATGTCGATGGCCGTCAGCAGGCTGAACATCCGCTTGCAGCTCTTGTTGGCGTAGCCGTAGTGCCGGCCGAACTCGCTGCCGACCTCCTTCTCGCCCTTCTCGAGCTGCGTCTCGTACAGGCTGGTGAACGGGTCGATCACCACCGTCCGGTACGGGTGGTCCTCGACCATCAGCGCCCGGATCTCGGCCTCCACCTCGTCCAGGTCGTTCGTCTGGAAGACTGCCCCGCCGCTGGCCTCGATCAGATGGCCGTAGTGGTCCGTCCCCCCCTCGGTGTCGATGACGTACGGACGCGGCATCTGGCACGCCGCAGTAGTCTTGCCGACGCCGGCCGGCCCGAACATCATCAGCTTGAGCCGCTCGGCCTTGGCCGCCGGCTTGGTTCCTCGCAACGCCATGTGGTTGCTCCAGTGCCCCTGGTCATTGGGTGCGTGCCGGACGGGGCCAGTCGGCAGAGGCACACGAACGCCGGCAACGCGGTTTCCCGCCCCGCCGGTCAAGAACCGAACTCCACGCCGTACTCGGCCATCCACTCCGCGATCGCGTTCTGGGCCGCGACCAGCACGTCGTCGCGGTCGAGCTGGGCCGACGCGGGCACCGCGATCTCCCGGCCCTCGGCGTCGTACGCCCCCAGCACCCGGATCCGGCTGGGCATGAGGTACGGGCCGATCGCCCACGAGTCCTGCCAGGAGCAGGCCACGTCGCACTGCAGCCCGATCCAGCCGGCCGGCACCGCCGCCTCCTCGTCAGCGGCCACCACCTCGAGGCCACCGACGCCCTCACCGATCAGGAGGGTGCAGGCGATGGTCTCAGCCGTCTCGCCGGCGAAGTCCGTGTCGTAGGTGGCGATCTCGTCCATCTGGCGTCCCCCTCGGGCTGGCGATCTTTGGCCGACATCCGGCCTGTGCGTCGGCATCATACGTCGCATTTCGTCGCAATCTGTCGCCAATCGTCAGATTTCGTCGCATTTTGTCGCCACGCTGACTGGACGGTGTCAGTCCCGGGTGCTACTGGTAGAGGTATGAGCAGCGGCCAAGCGATCGCAGTGGCGATGGAGTCCGTCCGGAACTCGCTGGGCATGTCCCAGCGTGAGGCCGAGAAGGCCACGGGGATCCCACGGGACACCGTCCGCCGGTGGGTCCAGGGCGAACGGGAGCCGTCCCGGCGGATGGTTGGGATCTGGTTGGATGCCATGGCTGGCGTGGTCCGCCGGCGAGCCCCCGAACTGGACTACATGCTGGACCCGCTGCGGATCGAGCTTGGCCGCACGCCTGCGACCGAGTCCGACCCCACCAGCCTGATGATCCTGCCGAGCGTCCCGGCCGCCGAGGACGCGAGCAGCCGGTACGGCGTCCGGATGCCCGACGGCCGGGTGGCCATCTGCGAGAGACGCGAGATGGTCCCCGGCCACCTGCACGCGGCCCGCTGGCGTTCGGCAGCCGGGGCCGCCGCCGGGATCTACCGGGTGACGCCGTCCGGCAGGACGCAGGTATCGCTGACCCAGGACGACCGGCCCGGTGACGTGCTGCTCGTCAAGACCGACCAGCTGGACCGCTGCGATCCGGTGATCGCTCTCGTGCAGCATCTTCTGCATGAGACGCAGGGCTGACCGCCGGCCACCTCGCGTCCGGGCATGACTCGGACGCGACACGGATCTTGGCCGCGATCACGCAGCGGCACTTGCCACAGAAGACCCGCTGTCGGTGCGGGCACACATCACACGCGGCCTGCCTTGCGATCCTCACGCTGCGATCCACAGGATCCGAACCGAGGATGGCGATCGTCGCGCCGCGGACACCGTGGGCGACCTTGCCGCACTTCCCGCATGCCATCAGGCTTGCACCACTTCGAGGATCGGCAGGGACGGGAACTCCCACGTTCCAGATCCTGGATTCGATACGACGGCACTGGCATTGAACGTGCCGATCGGACAATCACGCATGGCGAGCCTTGAGAACGTCACGGGTGGCATGTCAACGTAGATTGTCGCACCGTTTTGATCGGTAGCGGCCCATCGCTTGGTGTTGATGCCGTAGGGGTAGTCGACACCCCTCCTGAAGAGAAGATCCTCTTGGTACGTCAGCGGATCGCAAGTGTTGCTCACTTGCCACGGCGTATCGCCGATCAACGTCGATGGCGCACCAGTGACTGGGGCAAAGCTGAAGGCGGCAATTCGGATGGGAGCACCAGCGACATCAAGCACATAGGTGCCGGCAAAGCCGAGGAAGTCAGTGTCCGGGCTTCCGTCCTGATTGCCTGAGTTCAGGAACTCACAACTTGATGTCCCGCCGATGTTCCTTGTCTTGACAGCAGCTGTGGTCAACACCCAGGTCTGCCGCTGCAGGAATCCACCTCCGGCTCCAAACTGCTCCCAGATGAGCGTGCCTTGCATCGACCAGATGATGTCCCCGCACGCATCACATGTCGCACCGGATGGGCAACCAGGCAACGGCGGACCAGGCGTGCAGCAGCACGCACGATGGAAGCTCACGACACCCGCTCCACTTCCCACAGGGCGCCGTCGGATTCCAGCCTCGCCGTCCCCGTTCCGGCCGATCTGGCGATCTCAACCGTCACCACCGACGTGGAGCCGCTGGGGACCGTCAGATATCCCACCGTGTCAATGAACATGGGATCCGACGCCGTGGCCAGTGCCTCGACCTTCCCGGCGGTGCCAACCGTGGTCGCAGTCCCGCCGTCGGTCACCTCGCGGATCCGCATGACCATGGTGGCGTTGTTCGTCACTGCCGTCACGCCGGCACGGACGCTGATCCGGTACGTCCCCGGATTCACCGTCAACTCGCCGTCCAACGCCAC
>CAYOGX010000608.1:0-3995 GCA_964403235.1 uncultured Planctomycetales bacterium
GACAGTTTCGCGCGCGAGTGGGTGGCATGGGTAGGCTCCGACCCGTGAGGGTCGGCGTTTACCCGTGTTCGCACGATGACACGCTATCGCACGGGCAAACTTCGCTCGTGCCTCGCTCAGCCTGCCCATGCCACCCGCGGACACAACACGAAACTCTCCTACCGAAAACGGCACTACCGTCCCCGGAATGGCGTCTCGAATACTAGGTTGCCAACCTGCCGAGTCTGGGTCATAATACCAGTAGGTAACACTCCACCGCACATCTATATGGCTTCGATCGGAGGACACGTCATGGTGCTCGCATCCTGCGCTCGGCTCGGTCTGTGTTGTGGTGTCGTCTGTGCGGTGTTGGCGTGGGGGTGGTCAGGCCCGGCCGTTGCCCAGACCGTCACTGGGCCCGAACACGCCGTGTACGTGGATGAGCTGGACAGGCCACCGGATGCACCGGGGGCTGCCCTCACAAGATACCGTCACCGCGGTTTCGGCTACGGCTATCCGCACGCTCGGGGGTACGGTTCCGCGTACGGTTACGGTTACCCCTACGGGTGGCCCTATCTGCCCGATCGGTACTACGGCGCTCCCTACGCGATCCCGCATCGGCTACGGCAATGGGGCCCGTACGGGTACCCGTTTTCGGTCCCCGGCCAGGGGTTCCGCGGACGATGGATCGATGACGACTACCGCCAGTGGCGGTACTGGCACCTGAGCAAGAAAGGCAAACAGCGGACCAAGCGACTGCTCGAGGCCCGTGATCTGATGATGTCCCGCGGGGTGCTGGCCTTCGCCAGCGGTCAGTATGAGCAGGCACGGTCGGCGTTCGTGCTGGCGGCGGACATGGATAAGGGCGACCCCGCCAGCCGGATCCACGTCGCCCATAGCTGCTTCGCGTTGGGCCGGTACGGCGAGGCGGTCCGCCATCTCCGCAGGGCCTTCCAGCTCGAGCCGAGGATTCGCGAGTTGCCGTACGACATTCGCACCGACTACGGCCGGCAGGAGGATTTCGACGAGCACCTGGCGGCGCTCAGGGCCGCCGTGGCGGCGTTCCCCAAGGAGGTCGACCCGCTGATCCTGCTGGGCTACGTCCACTTATACACGGGCCAGCGGACCGAGGCCTACCAGGCGCTGAGCAGGGCCAGCGAACGGCTGGTCAAGGGCGCGCCCAGGGACGAGCTGATCGCCGCGCTCATCGAGAACTGCAAGCCCCCCCGATTCGCCGCGCGCAAGCCGGCCAGCTAGACCCCTGCGAGCCGCGACCGCTAGCGCCGCTTTCAGTAGGAGAGTTTCGTGTTGTGTCCGCGGGTGGCATGGGCAGGCTGAGCGAGGCACGAGCGAAGTTTGCCCGTGCGATAGCGCGTCATCGCGCGAACACGGGTAAACTCCGACCCTAACGGGTCGGAGCCTACCCACCCGGTCGCTCATGAAACTGTCTGACTGAAAACGGCACCAGCGAACGGCCGTATTCGCGGGGAGGCGCATCCCACCGGTGCCGCAGGGACGCTTGGGTCGACGTTACAATCGTCCATGCGGCACGTGGCGTTCCGATGGCCCCCAGTATCCCCGTGACGAATCCCTGGATACCCATCGAGACGTCCTCGCGGGACGGGTATGATGCCGTCCAGAGCAGACACGGCGCAATTGAGCGGAGGAGCCCGACAATGCGAGCAACATGGGCGCTGGTACTGGCGTTGGGGACGATAGGTCCGGCCCGGGGCGAGATGCTACGGAACGGGGATTTCAAGGTCGACGCCAACGGCGACGGCGTCGCGGACGGGTGGCACAAGAACGTCCATAAGGGAGCGGCCGGGACGTTCTCGATCGAGAAGGACGAGGCCGGCAACTTCGTCCAGCGGATCGATCATACCAACGCGAGCACAGAATGGGCCCGCGTCAGTCAGGTCGACCTGCCCGCGCGGCGGAACGCGACCTACGTCGTGGCCGTGGACGTCAAGGCCACCGGGCCCTGGTCGGCGATCCTGTATCAGTTCCGGTCCAAGCCCAAGCACGCGAACGACTACGATTCGCACTACGTTGGCCAGGGCGGGCCGACGGGGTGGAAGCGGATCAGCAAGGCCATCACCACCACCGACGATGCCACCACGTTCAAGCTGTCGCTGATCACGCAGGGCAAGGGGACGGCCTGGTTCCGCAACGCGTCGTTGGTGCATCTGGGCGATCGGCCGAAGGTGCTGGTCCCCCGGGCGAGCCAGGCACCGACGATCGACGGGCGGCTCGACGAGGCCGTCTGGAAGGGCGCGTCGAAGATCGACGGCCTGTTCGTGCTGGACGGCAAGGGCAAGCGGATGCCGGTCGAGACCACGGTGCGCGTGATGACGGCGGGGCAGGACCTGTACGTCGGTTTCCAGTGCGCCGAGCCGCAGATGGCCAAGCAGCAGGTCGGCGGTCTGACCGGCAAGGCCCCGAGCTGGGCCGAGGACACGGTGGAGGTGTTCGTCCAGCCCGTCGGGGCCGGTCGTTATTACCACGTCGGGGTCACGCCGGCCGGCGGCGTGCTCACCGAGATCAAGGGCACGGGGGGCCGAAGCTACTGGGCCACATGGACCCGCCGGCTGGACGCGGACAAGGTCGCGTTGAAGGCGACGGCCGCGGCCCAACGCGGTAAGGATCGATGGACGGCTGAGGTGGCGATCCCGCTGGGGTCGCTCGGTGGCGTGCCGGCGCCGGGGACGGTGTGGCGGGGTAACTTCGTCCGGTCCCGCAAGATCCGGGGCCTGGAACAGAACGCCACCTGGGCCTACATCGCCGGACAGACGTTCCATCAACCCGAGCGCTTCGGCGATCTGGTGTTCGCCGGCCCCCCTGCACAGCCGCCAGTTGCGGTATCGGGCCGGGAGGTCCTGACCGCCACCCCGCCGACTAGGCCGACGATCGTCCCGCAGCCGCGTACGCTGGAATGGCTGGCCGAGGAGCCCGTTCCGCTGAGCGACCGGTGGTGGGTGATCGGGCCGGCCGGTCCCTGCGAGATGCTGATCGCGTCGCTGTCGCGCCAGACGGGCGGGAAGCTGACCAGGGCGGAGGCGTCGTGGTCGGGACCGGCCATTCGAATGGTCGTCAAACCCCAGCCGCACGCCGAGCAGTACACGCTGGCGACGGACGCGAAGGGCGCAACGCTGACGGCGGGCGACGATCGCGCCCTGATGCACGCGGCGGCTTCGTGGGTGCAGCTCGTCACGAGGCACGGCGACCGGGCGCTGCTCTGGCCGGCGCGGATCGACGACTGGCCCGACCTGCGGTGGCGATGCTGGCACCTGATCGGGCCGACCTTGCCCGAGGCCCTGCCCGAGGCCAAACGCGTCATCGGCGTGATGGCCGGCCTCAAGTACAACGTGGTCTGCATCCAAATCGACAACCGGCTGAAGTACGAACGCCGCCCCGCGCTGTCCGGCACGAACCCGCCGACCAAGCAGCAGCTCCGCGAGCTGGTCGCCTACGCCGAGCAATGCGGCATGGAAGTCATCCCCATGACGCAGTGCTGGTCGCACTTCAACTACTTCCTGACCAAGAAGGAATTCCAGCACCTGAACGCGCATCCTAAGCCCGTCAAGGGCCAGCGCGGCAGCTACTGGAACTACTGCCCGCGGCACCCGGAGGTCCACCCGCTCCTGTTCGACATGATCGAAGAGCAGCTCGAGTGCTTCCCGAACGCCAAGTACTACCACGTGGGTCTGGACGAGATCAGCTTCGGGCCGATCGGCGAGCACCCGCTGACCAAGGACACGCCGCCGCACGAGGTCTTCGCCGAGGAGGTGCAGCGGCTGTACGACTTCGTCGTCAAGAAAAAGGGCCTGAAGATGTGCATGTGGGGCGATCAGCTCCTGGCCGAGCACAACGGCCGCGCGCCGCATTTCACCGCCAAGGCCCTGGGCAAGGTCCCCAAGGACGTGATCATCTTCGATTGGCACTACGGCGCTTCGAAGCAGTTCCGCTCCGTTGAGTTCTTCAGGCGGCATGGGTTCGAGGTGGTCGCCTCCGGCTGG
>CAYOGX010000609.1:0-3994 GCA_964403235.1 uncultured Planctomycetales bacterium
TCCGTTACGCCACTTCCACAGATCATCATAGGAGATCGAACTGAAGGCCATCTCCGAGGCAATTCGGAAGTACGTTGCGAATCTCTCAGCGGTCAGCCGATTCAGCTTATCTCTGATCTTCCTCTCTCGCGGCTGCCAAGTGATCCCGTGGCACATTGTTATCGGGATCCTCATCGGCGCTCCCTCCCGCTAGCCAACGGCGGGTCCCATCTACGCACTATCGACCTCGTCGTCGAGGATCAGAAAGACCTCGTCTTCACAGCTTGGCCAGACAGCCTTCCAGGTACTTCCGCGCGCGGTTGATCTCGGCGGTCGCGGCGCTCGTTGGCTCGAGGATGGGAATGCCGCGCGGCACGGGGTGCATGAAGATCTCGGTGTGCCCTTTGAAACCGGTGTCCTTCAGGGCCTTGAGCAGCGGCACGAAGTCGAGCGGGCCCCGGCCGGGCATCTGAAGAAGCTCCTGGTCCTTCGGGAGCTTTTTCATGCAACCCTTACCGTGCTGCCAGGCGTAGAACACCTCGATCCGACCGGCCAGGGCGCGAATCAAGTCGGCCAGCAGCTTGGTGTCCTGGGGCAGGTGGTACGGTGCGAAGGCGACCGCCAGCCGGGGCGTGGGCGCCAGCTCGGCCAGCCACTTCATGCCGTCGGGAGATTCCATCAGGTTGTTGGCGTGGTTCTCGATCGCGATCGTGACGCCGGTCTCCTCGGCCACCGCCAGGTGCGGCTTCATCTTCTCGACGAAGCCCTTCATCGCCGTCTTGAGCGCATCGCCCTTCAGCCCCTTCGGGCCGGTACAGCCGGTCACGATCGTGCGGCAGCCAAGCCGCTTGGCCAGGTGCATCTCATCCTTCAGGCCGAAGGGGCCCAGCTTGTACTGCGTGATGACCGCGAGCTTGACGTCGTGTTGCTTCAGCAGGGCTGCGAAACGCGCCTCGCCTATCTCGTCCAATTGCTCGCGCTGCGAGCCGTGGCGCTTCGGCCAGATGTCGATGGCGTCGGCGCCGGTCTTCTTCACTTCCGGCATAATCGTGCGCAGGTGGGTATAGCCGTACATGCACGACGCCAGGACGTAGCGCAGCCGAAATCGGGCAGCGGTTCCTGCCATCGCTGCCGAGGGCGCTAACGCCGCCCCGGCTACGCCGCTCAGGAATTCTCGTCGATTCATGATCGATTCTCGCTCCACGGCGCCTATGTCAGGAGATCTCAAAGCCCTTGCGTTGCTCACGACGCAAGTGCTTGTTCGCCTCGCTATCGCCGACGAAGACCTCCTTGTTCGGGTCCCACTTCAACGGTCGATTGAGCCGCATCGAGATGTTCGCCAGGTGGCACACGCTGACGCTGCGGTGCTGGCTGACGATATCGGAGATCGGCGTCTTGCGCGATTGGACGCAGTCGAAGAAGTTCTGCATGTGGTTCTCAATCGAGGCGAGCTTGCCGACTTTGGGCTTGAACTTCAGGTCATGGTCGTAGAGCTTGTACTCTGAGCGATCCATCCCCAGTTCCTTCAGGAGGCTCGGCGGGTCGGTGTGGACGCTTCCGCGGGTGACGAAGACGTCTCCCTTCTCGCATTTGAAGCGAACGCCGATCTTGCCCTCGCACCGGATCTCGAGCGCGACGCCGTTGGCGTACTTCAGGTCGGCGTGGAACCAGGGCGGCATGTTGTAGCCGTTCTTGATCTTCGGGAACTTACCCTTCGCGTCGATCTCGACGGGCCCGGAGGCGTCGGCGCCGATGCCCCACTGGGCGATGTCGACGTGATGGGCGCCCCAGTCGGTCATCTTGCCGCCGGAGTATTCGGACCACCATCGGAACGTGTAATGGCAGCGCTCCTCGCAGTAGCGCACAGCCGGCGTCTGGCCCTGCCAGAGGTTCCAGTTGATGTGCTTGGGCGTCGGCACGTTTTCGAACGGGCCGCCGGTTGGGTTGCCGTCGATCGTGACGATCGTCTTGGTCAGCTTGCCCAGCCGACCCGAGCGGGCGAGCTCGCACGCCTGGCGAAAGCGGACGTCGCTGCGCTGCCACGTGCCGACCTGCACCACCCGTTTCGTCTCTTTGACGACCTTGCACAGGTGCTTGCCTTCGTCGATGGTCAACGTGAGCGGCTTCTCGCAGTACACGTCCTTGCCGGCCCGGCAGGCGTCGATGACCATCTTCGTGTGCCAGTGGTCGGGCGTGCCGATCATGAGCACGTCGATGTCCTTGCGGTCCAATAGCTTGCGGTAGTCCTCGAAGATCTTTGGCGTGCTGCCGAAGCAGGCCCTGCCCATTTCGCGAATGTGCCGGTCGACGTCGGCCAGGGCGATGACCGGTCCGTACGGCAAGGCCTTCTCCGTGATCACCGAACCTTGATAGCGCAACCCAATCGCGCCGATACCAAACTGCTTGTTGGGCGACCGCGGCCGCACTGCCTCGGACGCTTCGATCGCGGCGCGGCGTGACCCGGTCAGACCGACCGCGCCTGAGCCGGCCGCCGCCGTGAGGAACCTCCTGCGGTTGATTCGCATCGCATCTCCTCGCATGGGTCCATTGCGGTGTCAGAACAAGGGCCAACGTAACGTATCGGGTCGACCGCCTCAAGCGCTCCTGTCAGCAAGGCCTTGCTCGACCCACACGGATTGCATACCGATCGGCGTCCCGCCAGCGCCACGGCCCCGTTTGCGCTCGGTGCCTCGTGAGATGTGATTGTGCTCAGACCAAGCCCTGACCGCAAATCGGACTTGACAGCGGGAGCTAGTTGGTATATATTATCATTGGGCACAAGGGTACACGAGGTGCCAAGTCAAGAGAGGCGTGAAGCCTTCGAGGCGCTGTGCCGCCAGCACGGGCTGCCCGTCACGGTGCAGCGTAGGGCGATCTACGGGTTCGTGTGTGACCGAACGGATCACCCGACGGCGGACGAGGTGTACAAAGGTGTACAGGAGAGTATTCGCGGCCTGTCCCGGATGACCGTCTATCGGGTGTTGGACGCCCTGGTCCGCATCGGTGCCTTGAGGAAGGTGTGCAGTCCTGGTTCAACGACGCGGTTTGACGCCAACACGAATCGACATCACCACTTGGTCTGCATACATTGCGACAAGCTGATCGACTACGAGGACGCCGCCCTCAACGATCTGCCCTTGCCGGACGTGCGGTCGCGAGGGTTTAGGGTCGACGGCTACTCGATCCAATTCAGAGGCATCTGCGCCGATTGCTGGAAGAAGTCCGACCGGTCAAGCGGTCGAAAACGGGGTTCAGCGACAAAGCGGAAGCGCAAGAACAAACGGTAGCGGTGACAGCCACGAGCACCGGGAGGTATTGCCATGCAGGTACTTACGGCGACGGCTGCGTTGCCCGTCAGGTGGGACACTGGACCACTTGCGGCTTGACGACGCTGCTCCGACGTTGCATAATTCACCAGTCCAAAACGAAAGGAAACGCCGATGAATTGCAGAATAACTATCCGAAGGACGGTTGGAGGAACGGCGCTCGGCGCTGGACTGCTTGGCGCGCTCCTGCTGTATTGGCCTACCGTGCAAGCCGGCCAGGCCGAGTCCATCCCCAGGGGGCCACACGGCGCCGCGACCATGGACTATCAGCTCCAGGCGTTGGCCAAGCTCTTGCCCGAAGCCGACGTCAGTCAGGCCCCACCCGGGTTCGACCCGGTGGTCTGGGCCGCCTTCATCCCGAAGGACAACGCGATGACGGCCAAGCGCGTCGAATTGGGGCGGAAGCTCTACTTCGACACCCGCCTGTCACGCGACGGCACGGTCTCCTGTGCGACCTGCCACGACGTGACGCGGGGCTTCACCGACCAACTCAAGACCTCAGAGGGGATCAAGGACCAGCTGGGTCAGCGCAACGCGCCCACGGTCCTCAACGCAGCGTTGCTTCAGACCCTGTTCTTGGACGGGCGGTCGCCGACGCTCGATCATCAGGCGAGGCTGCCGATCATCAATCCGATCGAGATGGGCATGCCGGATGGGGCCGCCGCGGTCAAGGCGATCAGTGGCGACCC
>CAYOGX010000610.1:0-3994 GCA_964403235.1 uncultured Planctomycetales bacterium
TTCGGCTGATGGACGAGCCCAAGGAAGGGCGGTTCGACGGCGAGAACGGCAACTACGGCCTGGTCGACATCCGGGACGAGCCGTACGACGTCTTTGTCAAGGGCGTGACGGCCGCCAACCATCGCGTGTGGTCGCTGCATCGGGGCAGCAGCCTGGGCGACTAACGTGCCCGCCCGGTGGGTGAGACGACGATCCCGTCGAGCCAGTTTGCCTGTTCGCCGAGGGGGCGGACGTAGATCGGCGCCGGCGAGAGCGTCAGATCGATCGGGGCAGCGCCGTCGGCCAGCGTCCGACCGAACAGGTCCTCGGCGTGCAGCCTGGCGGCGAGCGAGACGGTAACGGGTCGGGCATCCCGTGGGGCCTTCGTGCAAACCAGTGCCGCGATTGGACCCGTGGCGGTGTCGAACACCATGACGATCAGGTCGGGCGAGACGGCCCGCTCCCGCTCAAACGTCGCCGAGGCCAGCCACCGCGCCACCGTCCCGCACGCAGCCGCCTCCACGCAGCGCACGGAACCCACCGCCGAACCGGACGGCAACGGCGTTGGGATCAGCCAGTGGGTCACACCATGCTTCTTGAGTAGCAGCGCCGCCTGGTGGACCTGGATGGCCCGGGCAGCCAGATCCGCCGAGTCGGACGAACCCCAGGCGGGCGTGATCGCCCAACGGGGCAGGTCGGGCCGGCCGCGCGACGCACAGGCCCGGGCCAGCATCGCCAGGTCGCGGTCGAGTCGATCCCAATCGTCGCGGGGATGCTCGACGCCGTCCGTCCAGACGCCGTGCAGCAGGACGTCCAGCTCGGCCGCCCCGCCCGCGGCGAGGAACGCCTGGATCCGCGAGGGCGGTGGCGGCTGCGACGGTCCGAATCCCGGTCCGACCACCTTCGCGTGGGGATCAGCCAACTTGACGGCCTGGCGGAACAGCTTGGCCCACGCCAACCCTTGGTCGCGCGGCGCGGACGGCAGATGCCAATATCGAACCCGGGCATGGAAATGGCTGACCAGACGGAAGATGAACTGACGGTATTGCCGGGCGTCCACGGCCGGCGCGTCGGGGCCACCGCTGCGAACCGCCCAGGTCGGGGCCACATCCGCCATCGGGCCGGACGGACACACGACAGGCTCGGCACCACCCTCCAGCATGGCGTTGATCACGCCGTCGACGGCCCGCAGGTCGTCCACGCCCGGTGTCGTCTCCAAATCCCGCCATCGCCAATTCACCCGCTGAGGCGGGCACATCCCAAAGACCGAAACCACCGGGCGCGACGTCGAAGACACTTGAGCCGCGTTCCAGGACCCGACCGAGGCCTCGGCCAGGCCGAAGAACGGATAGCGCCCGAGGTCCCCCGGCGCCGACCGGCCGAGCACCGGTACCTCCAATCGCTCGGTCAGGCCGACGTCCACGCCACCCCGGACGTCCGTCCTCAGCAGGTAGTACCCGACGTCGCCCGGACCGAAATCGAGCTTCAGATCGCGCCCGCCACCAGGAGAAAGCGTGGTGGCCAGCACTCGAACCCGCCTCGAGCCGTTGAGGATGTTCGACAACTGCCAAACGAGCTGGAGACGGATCCGGGCGGCCGTGTTGTTCCTAACCGCGCACGCGATCAAGGCGCGTGGGCTGGAATCGAGGCGTCCCGTTGAAGGTGGACCGGCCAGGACGGTTGACGCCGGGTTGACGACGGCGGCGTACTCGACGGGCCGCCGCGGGCGATAGGGCCCGGCCATCCGTCCCGGCTCCAACTGCACGGCGTCCACATCGACCCACTGCGCCCCGCCGCCCACGCTGTTCCGCCCAGGCCCGTCGGACGAGACAACGAGGAGGGGGCAAACGGACACGGATTGCACGGAGCCCTGACCGGCAGGGGCCTGGAACGACACCTGGCAACGCCGCCACCGATTCGTGAGCTGGAACGCCTTCTCGCCTTGCCGGTCGACCGGCCAGCGGGGTACCAACCGCACCGAGGCCGGTCCCCCGCCCCCGCGAAGATAGGCGCTGAAGGTGTAAACCTGGCCTGGCTTAACCGGCGTCGCGCGGCAACGAATCCCGTAGCTGCCCGGGACCGCCGGCGGCGAGAACCGCAGCGCCCTCCGGCCGTGAACCGCCAAGGTCGTCGCCCCCCGCCAGCAACGGGAGGCCGGACGATTTGGATCCCTCGATCCATCCCCTTCCACGAACTCAACGCCATACCCGCCGACCGGCAGCTCGAACGACGTATCCCCCGGCAACAGGTTGGCCGAGACGTAACGCACCCGCTGTCCGGCGATCTCCTCGGGCACCGGCGGGACGGACGGGACGACCCGCAATGTGTCCCCCGGGCGGGCACGGGTCGCGTCGGGACCGCACCCGATCAGCCCCCCTACCCACAGGACCGCAGCAACATGAAGCGCGTGTCGACGGATCATTCGGCCACCATCGCCCATCATACGAACGCGCCTCGTCCGAGCAAGCAGAGATACCCCCTGCCCCGCAGAAATCGGCCGCCCCGCGTTCGATCCGTTGACAGCATTTCACGGGGCGATTATGTGAACGGCCATGGGTCTTGACGATACCCATAGCCGGATTCCTCTAACGGGCCGTTGCTGGTCACGGCGCGATCTGGGCGCCATGCTCCTGGTGGCCGGACTGGCCATCGCCGTCTACGCCAACAGCCTGCCCAACGAGTTCGTCTACGACGACCTCCCGATCTGCCTCGAGGACGGGCGCTGCCGCGACCTGGGCCAGATCAAGGCCATGTTCACGCAGGGCTACTGGCGCAACCCCGATGCGGGGTTCGATGCGCTCCAAGCCCAACCCCGACCCGTCTACCGTCCGATCACGTTGCTCAGCTTCGCCATCAACCACGCCCTGACGGGACCGAACCCGGCCGCCTATCGTCTGGTGAACCTGCTCCTACACGCCGGGGCGTCGGCGGCGGTCTACGCGCTGTGCATGCTGCTGTTCGGGCGGACCCTCGTGGGACTGGCGGCCGCATTGGTCTTCGCCGTCCATCCGGTCCACACCGAGGCCGTCGCCTCCATCGTCGGACGGAGCGAGCTGCTGGTGGCGGTCACTACGTTGGGGGCCGTGGTGCTCCACGTCCAGGACGCGCTGAAGAACCGACCCGGCGGCCTGACCTGGCGGTATGCGGGCACCCTGGCGTTGTTCCTGATCGGGTTGGGCAGCAAGGAATCGGCCATCACGCTCGCCGGGCTGCTCGTGGCGGCCGACGTCTGGCTCAAGGCGCAGGGGTGGGCCTGGGCGCAGCAACGGTCGTGGGGGCGATACCTGCTCGACCGGTTGTGGCGGCGATACCTCGGCGTGCTCGTCGTCGTCGCTGTCTTCTTCGGTGTGCGGTGGCTCGTCCTGGGACAATTGTTCAGCAGCGCAGACGTGATCCGGGTAACCGAAAACATCCTGGTGGACGCCACGCCCTACGAACGGCTCTGCACGTGCCTGCTCGTGCTGGCCAAATACGTCTACCTGCTGTTCATCCCGCATCCGCTGAGCTACGACTACTCGACCCGCGCTGTCGAGCTGCAAGCCACCCTGTTCAGCGGACCGGTCCTGGCGGGGCTCGTCTGCGTGGGCTTGATCCTCGCTGCCGTCATCGTCTCGGTGCGGCGACGGCGTGAGGTCGCCACGGCGGTCATCTTCTTCGTGATCACCTATTCGGTCGCCTCGAACATGCTGATCCGCATCAGCACGCTCATGGCGGAGCGCCTGATCTACCTGCCGTCCGTCGGCGCGTGCATCTTGTGGGGCCTGGCCGGCGGGGCGATCGCGACGCGCCGGCCCGGGAAGATCCGACTCCCGGTCCTGCGCAATGCCCAGCTTCCCGTGCATGCGGTCGTGCTCGTCATGGGTCTCGGCTCGCTGCTAGGCTTTTACGGGGCCCTGACGGTCCTGCGCAACCGGGTCTGGCGGAACGCGCAGGTGCTGTTCGAAACCGGCGTGGCCATCCATCCGCTGTCGCACAAATGCTGGTCGAACCTCGCGGACTACCGTGTCGGTCAGGG
>CAYOGX010000611.1:0-3993 GCA_964403235.1 uncultured Planctomycetales bacterium
CGCAATTCCCGTTTGGAGGTCGAAGGGTTCACCGACGGCGTGGCAAAGGTTGCCCGGGGCGCCGATCTGAAGATCGTCACGGGTTTCATCGAGCCGCACTTCATGGCCGGCTACAGCGGCGGGCGCAAGGCGGTCTGCCCCGGCCTGGTCAACCTCGAGACGATCCAGAAGTTTCACAGCGCAGCGTTTCTGGAGAACCCGCTGGCCGACAGCGGCGTGCTCGACGGCAACCCGTGTCACGTCGAGGCCTTGGAGGTCGCCCGTCGGGTCGGCGTCGATTTTCTGGTCAACGTGACGGTGACGACCGACCAGCAGATCACGGGTGTGTTCGCCGGCCACCTCGAGCAGGCCCACCTGGCCGGTACTGAGGCGGTGGCCGACGCGATGGGCATCGACGTCCGGCGGGAATACGACGTCGTCGTCACCTGCGGCGGCGGATACCCGCTCGACACGACGTTCTATCAGGCGGTCAAGGGCATGGTGCTGGCCACGCCGTTCGTCCGGCAAGGCGGCACGATGGTCATCGCCTCGAGCTGCACCGAGGGCATCGGCAGCGACATCTATCTCGACATCATGCGTCGCTATGCCGGCGGGCGGTGGCGGCAATTCATCGAGGACATCAATGCCAGCGACCGCGTCGAAAAGGACCAGTGGGAGTACGAGATGCAATGCCGGGTGCTCCGCAAGGTCGGCGTTGAGGGATTGGTGTTCGTCACCGACGGCGTCGACGAGGCCACGCTGGCCGATTGCTCGGTCAGCCCCGCCCCCGGCTGCGGCGGCAAACCGGCCCAGCAAGTCCTCGACGACCTGCTCGCCTCGCTCCGCACCAACCCCCCCGACGCCACCTGGGCCGTCATCCCCACGGGCCCGTACATCCTGCCCCGCTAAAAAAATAGGGACAGTTACCTATTTCCGTCTGGGGCGCGCCCCGAAATAGGTAACTGTCCCTAGTTACGCCCCCGAGGACGGGCCGGTTCGGCGGCGCGGCAGGAGCCTTGCAGGGCCTCGGCATTCGCCCGAAGATGCCGCACACGTGCAGGACGATGGTCGTGAGCACCGAGCCGTCGAATGCTTGCCGTCAGGACACCTCGCTCGACCCGACGGCGTCGGGCCAGGCGGACGGCTCCAAACAGTGGCCTTGCCTGCTTGCTCTGATCGCCACACCGTTTCTGCCCGCGACGACGGCCCGCCGGACCTGCCGGGTCAGGTTGTGGGAGGCCTTCCTGACGCATCTGGTGGGCCTCGCCGTAATCTGCGTGTCCTACGTTGCATTCCACTACCAGATATTCCTGGGGTTCTGGCCGGCAAGCTGGGTCTTCGACGCCTTCGCCTCCTTGCAGGGGACGACGCCGCCGACGATCGTCTTCCTTGCCATCGGGCTGGTGATCTCCCTTGAATTGCTCCTGGCGCTGCTGGCTGCGCTCTTGATGAGCTGGGGCGCGACCGACGAACCGCTCCGCGGCAGCTACCTTCATGCCCTCAAACGCCTGTGGCTTCACACCGGTCACGCGGCGCTGCTGATCGTTCTGGGCACGTGGATATCGATCCGATGGTTTGATGCGCGCGACCGCTGGGTGGACCGGACGCTCGGGTCCTATCCGACTTGGCCCGCGGCCGCGCGAACCGACAAGAACGCCGCCAGACGGTACCGACAAGCCGTCAGCCAGTACAACCAGTCCTTCGATCGTCTACAGCGCAGCGTCCAAACGCCCTGGTACGTCAGATTCACGACCTACGACTTCTTCTGCACCGCCGCATGGGCCTGGCTCTTCTGGGCGCTGCTGCGGGCGCTGGGCGCTCCGCGACCCTCGAGGCCCCGCGTCCGAGGAGACCCCATCTGTCAGGCCTGCGGCTACAACCTGACGAGCATGGGGCTGGAACAGCGGTGTCCGGAATGCGGTGAACCTGTGGTGGACTCCATCGGCCCGAACGTGCGGCCTGGCGCGATCTGGGAGCGACAGCGGCATCGTCACTGGTGGGCGGCCTTGGGCCAGACCCGTCGGCAGGCCGCCCGGACACCCAGGCGGTTCGGGCGGACCCTTCGGCTGGACCCGACGGAGCCCGCGCATCGTTCTTATCTGGCTTTGCGCGCCGCGCCGTTGTTCCTGCTCGGCATCGTCGTAGGCCCGGCCGGTCGGTTGATGCTCGACTCCTGGTTGGGTGTCGAGCCCGCAGTTCGTCCGTGGTACGACTACCTGGCCGGCGGCGCGCCGATTGGCCTGTTCATCGTCATCTCGACGGTCGTCTTCGTGGCAACGATCGCCTCGGTGCTCGGGTTGGCTTACGGATTCTGGCGGGGGCGGAATCTGATGCGTGGCACGATACAGGCGGCGGCCTATCAGGCGCATGTGCTCGTCCCGTGGACGGCCGTCGCCACGTTGAGCTTTATCTGCCGCGCCGCTCTGCTTCGTTCAAAGATCACCGGCATGTGGACGGACGCCTTCCGCGTCGTCCGGGCCAACGCGCCGTTGTTCTTCTACCTATGGCTGATCTTCGTCGGGGCGATCCTTCTTCTGTACCTCTGGCGCACAAACAAGACCTGCCAGGGATTCCAATACGCCGCGGATTGAGCGGGCCGATTGACGCAATCAGGCAAGCAAGTGCACGTTCCCGATCCGGACGCGTGTGAGCCCGGCGGCTTCGGCGGCGGCGAGGCATTCGGTGGCCTGGCGGCGGGAGGTGGTCGGTAGATCGGTCATCTCGAAGTTGGGGTGAAACCCCAGCAATGCGTAGGGGATGCTCGGGTCGAGACGGGCGATGAAGCCGGCGATCTGCCGGACCTGCTCGACATCGACGTATCCGGGCACCAGCAGCGTGGAGGCGACGAGAAAAGGAGGATCCGGGCGGCGGGCGATCCAGCCGCTGAGGTGCTCGAAGTTCTTCAGCGTCGCCCGGTTCGACACGCCGCACAGCGCGCGATGCAGCGTGTCATTCCAGGCCTTCAGGTCGCACTTGATGCAGCCACCGCTCTCGAGGGACAGCTCAGCCATTTCGGTCAACGCCGACCGGGACATCGAGCCGTTCGTCTCCCAGCAGATGCGGAGGAGGTGGCCCTCGCGCGCCTCCCGCGCGAGCCTGGCCGCTGCCAGGGCGTGCTCGACTTGGCAGGATGGATCGCCGCCAAAAAAGCAGATGCACCGCGTACGTGGGGTGACAGCAGCGGCCAGCTCGGACGCGCTCCGCCGGGGACCGGTGCGGCTGTGGCGCTTGAAGTGCCAGTTCTGGCAGAACAGGCAGTCGAACGTGCACGCTTCGTAGAAGACCGCCAGGTTGACGTAACCGTGTTCGGCCCGTCTCGTGTCGGTGTAGTCGGGATAGCCGGCCGGACCGGACGCGGGGCAGACCCAATCGGCCACGCAGTTGGTCGGCAGGGGGTCGTCGTACCACTGGACGGCCGCCGAGTCGGCGTCACCGCCGATCAGTCTGCCCGCCTCGTTACGTCTCGCGCCGCAGTAACCCACCTGGCCGGCGTCGATCTTGCAGGCGTTGATACAGCGCTTACAGCGCTCACCGTCCGGGCCCCGCGTGGGCGTGGTGGGCAGATCAAACCGCTGACGGCTCCGCGCATGGGCGTCGGCGGCTCGGTCGCGGGCCGCCGCTGTGCCCGCGAGGATGCAAGCGGCACACAAGCCCAGGGCTTGGCTGATCTCATCCGACCGGGACTGACAGATCACGCATTGGCCCATCGCACACACCCACGTCCTCAATTATGCCATGGCTTCGGATCGCATGCGATGCAAGGACGTTGTGGCCTGAACCCGGGGGGGCTCCACGACCGGGCGATGGATCACGCGGTCTCCAGCGCGAACATGGCGAGCGTCTTCAAGCGCGGGGCGGTGAACGTCGCGACGTCGTCGCGCCGCTGATGCGCGATCACCGGGGGCGCGGCGCTCCCCAGAAACTGGCGCCGAGACAGCCGTGTGAGGGACCTCCTCCGACGTGACTGGGCATTGTAGAAGCACGCCCGACCTTCCAGAAAGCCCCCATGGTCTC
>CAYOGX010000612.1:0-3988 GCA_964403235.1 uncultured Planctomycetales bacterium
TCACGGGATCGTAGTCCGAAGACGCCAGCACGGGGGGGGCCGCGCTCCTGGCGCTGATGGCGTCCCATTCGTCGAGGGTCATGAGGACTTCGCGGGCCTGACTGCCCTTGTAGGCGCCGACGATGCCGGCTTCGGCCATCTGGTCGACGAGGCGGCTGGCGCGGCCGTAGCCGACCGTCAGGCGACGTTGGAGCAGGCTGACGCTGCCTCGGCCGGACTCGATGATGACTCGGGCGGCCTCGTCGAACAGGCTGTCGCGCTCGCCGCTCGAGCCCCCGCCGTTCGTGCCGATCTTCATCAGCTCGGGGTGGAACTCAGGCTCGGTCTGTTCGGCCAGGAACTGGATGGCGTTCTTGACCTCCTCATCGCTCACGTAGGTTCCCTGGGCGCGGATCAGCTTGCTCGATCCGGGCGGCAGGAACAGCATGTCGCCCTGGCCCATGAGGACCTCGGCGCCGTTCTGGTCGAGGACGATCCGCGAGTCCATCCGGCTGGCCACGCGGAATCCGATCCGACACGGCAGGTTGCTCTTGATCAGCCCGGTGACGACCTTGGCCTCGGGCCGCTGCGTCGCCACCACGATGTGGATGCCGACGGCCCGGCTCTTCTGGGCCAGACGCGACAGGTGGTGCTCCACCTCCTTGGCTGAGGTCATCATGAGGTCCGCCAGCTCGTCGATCAGGATGATGATGTGCGGCAGGGGCAGGGGGATCTTGGCGCGTTCCTCGTCACTGGCGGGTTGGAAGATCTCGTCCAGCTCCTCGCGGGTGAGCTCGTTGTAGGCAGCGATGTTTCGCACGCCGGCCTCGGCGAGCAGCTCGTAGCGCTCGTCCATCTTGGTGGCGGCCCAGTCAAGGATCATCTCGGCCCGGGCCATGTCCGTCACGATCGGGCACATCAGGTGCGGCACGTCCCTGAACACGCTCATCTCGACCATCTTGGGGTCCACCAGGATCAGCTTGACCGCGTCCGGGCGCTGGGTCATCAGGATGCTCATGACGATGCTGTTCAGGCAGACGCTCTTACCCGAGCCGGTCGTCCCGGCGATGAGCATGTGGGGCATCTTGCCCAGGTCGCTGATCAGCGGATTGCCGGCCGCGTCCTTGCCCAGAAACAGCGGGAGCTCCATTTTGCTCGGCCGGTTGCCGCTCATGGTCAGCAATTCTTTCAACCGGACGTTCTCCTTGTCGATGTTGGGCACCTCGATGCCGATGGTGTTCTTGCCCGGCAGCGGCGCGACGACGCGGACCGACGGCGCCCGCAGCGCGCGGGCGATGTCGTTGCTCAGCGTAACGATTTGGCTGACCTTGATACCCGGGCTCAGCTCCAGCTCGTACATCGTGATCACCGGGCCCGTGTCGATCTCGACGACGCGGGTCTGGAGCCTGAACTCGCTCAGTGTCTGCTCGAGGACCCTGGCCTTATGCCGGACGACCGTCTCTTGCTGGGCGATGTAGCCGTACTCCGGATCCTCGAGAAACTTCAACGACGGCAGCTGGTAGTCGCCGAGGAACTTGGGATAGGGTGTGGCCCGCGTTTCATCTTCGGGTTCGGGCCTGTTTCGCAGCCGCACGCGCGGCGAGGCGGCATCCTCAGCCAACGTGCCCTTCAACTCGTCGGGGTCCACCTCGGCATCGTCGTCCGCCCCGCTGGGCGCTTCCAGATCCTCATCCGGCGGGTTGGCATCCGCCACGGCTGTCGTTTCATCTAATCGATCTGACATGTCGGTTTCCTGCCCTTCCATGATCTGGTCGACCCGGTCATCCGCGTCGGTCTGTTCCTCCTCGGACGGTCCGGGAACGGGCCGGGACGGGTTGATCACGAGGCCCGCCAAGCGTGTCTCGGCGTCCAAGGGTGACCGTCGCTCTTCGTCGGCCGTCGCAGGGAGACGGGCTTCGAGGTCGACGCCACGTTGGTCCGGCCGCGACCGCCGCAGCCAACCCGCACCGATTCGGGGCATTCGCAGCCAACCTGGCCATCCCTGCCCGGGTTCAGTGGTGGTCTTGAGGGTCTCGTGCCGATCAGGCTTGATCTTCTCAGGCGGCGCCGGTTGGGTCTTTTCAGGGGGCCGCGGCTCGAGGGTTTGCCGTCTCGCGGCGGCGGCCGCGATGACCTCGCCGGTCCTGTCGACCAGGACGTACCCGGCCGAGCCGGCGATGGCGGCGGCCTGGTGTCCCAGCTTGCCGACGGCGTGGGGCACGCGGATCATCAGACCCTCAGCCGCCAGCAACAACCCGATGGCGATACCGCACAAGATGATCAGGGCCGTCCCCGCCGTCGAGCACTGCTGGCTCAAGGCATGCACGATTGCGATCCCGACGACACCGCCGTTGCCGTGAGGCAACGCCTCCGCCCCACCCGGCGCGACCATTCGAACGGAAGCGGCCGTACCCGCTGCCAGGAACGCCACGCCGACGAGCCTCAACCACGGATCGTTGACGCGACCGCGAACCATCGCCGCCATCGTCGCCACCGTGACGGACAGGACGATCACGTAGCCGCCCGATCCCGCCCAGTAGAACAACTGATACGCCACCCACGCACCGGCCGACCCGCAGAGGTTGCTCGGCGGCGAGGGGTGCGGCCAGACCTTCGTGCTCGGCCAATCCGCCGGGTCAAACGTGAGCAGGCTCAACCAGCAGAAACTGCACGCCGCCAACAGGACCAGGCGGTAGCACAACATCAGGGCCTGCCGGCGCTGTTCCGAACGGGTGACCAACGGGGACTATCCTCGTGGATGGCTGCGTGGTACACGATGCCGCGCGGACGCGCCCTCCAGCCGCACCGGCGCGCGGCATCCCGCCTCGATCCTACTACCTAGTTATCGGCCGGTTGTGGCCGAGCGCTGGAATATTGGGCGACCAACCGTCTCTCGCTGTGGTCTGGGTCGCTGTGATGGGTGGGCACTCGCGTCGAGGGCATGACCCTGATGCAATCTGTCAAGCAGATGTGCCGCTGGCGACCCTGCTCGTCCTGCTCGCCGCACCCGATCGCCTGATCTGGGACCTTGCCCTGCTTGGTGGACGCCTGAGGGTGATCAATTCTCCCGCATAGCCGGCCGGCTCGAGTCAGTGTTCGTAGTCGTGGAGGGGGCCGGCGGCATGATGGGAACCCTCATGCTCTTCGCCGCCGGGGTCGAGCCCCAGGATATTTTGCAGGTGGCTCGTCGCTACCGCAGCGAACACGTCACCCAGATAATCAGTGGACAGCGTGAGTACCTGAGCGGCCACGCTCTGGTCGCATCCGGCCGCCGCCGGCAGCAAGCAGCTCAGCAACACGATGCCAACGATGGCCCTTAGCCGATTGGGTTCTCTCATGTCATCAGCCCCGTACTCGTTGCTTTGGAAGCAGTGCTCGAACCACAACGCACACCACCAGCGCCGCGCCGAAACAACTTACCAGCGACGCGACCGTCGGCATGTCGCCGACGGCCGACAGCACCAACCCGGCCACGGTGCCGACCACGGCCACCACCCATGCGAAGACCAATTGGGAGGCGAATTGCTCGACGAAGAGCAGGGCACAGCCGGCCGGTATGATCAGAAAACTGAACACCACCAAGACGCCGGCAACGCCGACGGACTGGGTGACCATCAGCGCAAACGAGGCGTAGAACAGACAGTCCCACCACTTGACGCGTATGCCGGCCCGGTCGGCAGCGGTGACGTCTTGGGTTATCTGGATCAATCGCTTGCGTATCCCGAAGTGAAGGACGCCCAGTACCACGTAGAGTAGCAGCATGGTGGTCATCTGGGACCAATTCACGAACAGGATGCTGCCGATCAGCATGGCCTCCATCTTCTCGTGCCCGTGCGGGGCCTTACTGAGGATCAACACGCTCAGGGCGGCGCAGACCACGAAGATGATCCCGATGATCGCCTCGTGGGGGACGCGCTCGTCCTTAAACCTACCGACGGAGAGCAGCACAGCCCCCAACAGGGCAAAGAACAACGACATGCCGTAGCCGAACCGTCCGTGCTCCTCGTGA
>CAYOGX010000613.1:0-3984 GCA_964403235.1 uncultured Planctomycetales bacterium
AGAGGTGGGCCACCCAACCTTCTCATCTGTTCAAACATGTCTGCAAGCAGCTTAGACGTCGATGGGGTATCGCCCGTACCTCAGACCCGCCTCGACAAAGGCAGCGTAGTTGTCGATGACGATCTGCTCGACGCTGGCCGACTGCCACGGGCTCGATGTGGGACACAGCACGAACCCGCCGCCCGGGGCGCCGTCGCGAATGGCGGTGCGGACCCGTTCGTCCATTTGCTCGGGACGGAGCCGGTAGAAGTCTCCCTGCTGGATGTTGCCCTCCAACGCCATGTGCTCGCCGACGCGCGTTTTCGCCTCGGCCAGCGTGACGTCGCCCATGGGCGGCGGCTCGAGCGGGTTGAGTACGTCGGCGCCCATCTCGACGAACATCTCCAGCAGCGGGCCCATCTTGCCATGGCAGTGCACCCAGCAGATCCCGCCCGCGCCGTGGATCAGATCGATCAGCGGCCGATCGTATTCGACGACGAACTCGTGGAAATCCGCCGGCGACTGCAGCGGCGGGATGCACAGCTCCGGCCCGACGTAGCCGAACAACGGCCCCACCCCGGCCGCCAACTGCTGCTTGAGGAAATCACGCGTCCGCACGAACGTCATCGCAACCAGCTCGCGGACCAGCTCGCGCTCCTCGACGGTCCAGATCGCGAAGAGTTCCGACCCGATCAGCGCGTTGATGTGGTACATCGGCTCGGGTCCTAGCGGGCACATGACCACGCCACGATCACCCATCGCCGCGTCGGCCGCGGCGAACCCCGAGCAATCGATCTTGGGCGGTTCGTACGGGATCGACAGGTACTTCTTGGCGTCCTCGACCGAACGGATCAGGTACTGCTTCTGATAGCCCGGCACGCCGGGCGTCAGCGGCCGGTAGTAAGCCGACCGCAGCTCGCCGGCTGGCGTCTTCACGATGGTGACGGCCTCGATATGCCCCTCCACGTCGGACGGTTGGTCATGCGTCTCGACCGAGACCGCCTCGCTGGCCGTGCCGAACACGCCCGTGTTAGTCGGCCCCCAACTGCCGACCAGGTCGGTCCGCGCCGACAGATCGCAGATCGGCTGGAAACTCGGGTGGGGCGGTTTGGTCTCGGGCTCGGCGCCCCAGATCCGCACCGCCACCCGATCGGGCTGACCGTTGCGATAGGCCGTCATCAACCGTTCGCGAGACGTCATCTCCGCCATGATCTGCGCTCCGGCGTCGCGGGGTCGTCCGTCGGGCCGACGTCGCCACGCACGACCGCGACGCATTATAGGGATACCGTACCCTCCGGGCAGACCAAAACGCAGGCGACCTCGTCCGGGCCTGTCTCAGCGCAGGGGGTTCTGCTAACATGCTGAGAGCACCCGACCTGGGTTTTTCCCCCTGGTGCGTGCTTGGCGTGGTTTCCCACCGAGGGCGTTTCCCGCCGCTGGAAGTCACGTGGTCGTCTAGCGGGGCCGCGTGCGGCCCCTTGCCTGCCGCCCGACGTAGTCGGCCGCGGCGGGGCTAAACCGAGACACGCTCAACGGGTACCAGACCTGGACTGGGCCGTGGAGGACATCCAAGACGTCCGTCAATGCCCCCGACATTCAGTCCGCCACCGAGCTCGCTGATGCCGCATTCCCTCGGCCGGGGGTTTATCTGCGCCCGCGCGTCGGCCCGATCGCCATCAAGGCCGTCGCCGTCTGCCTGGGGTTGTGGCTGTTCATCCTTCTCGCTCGTGGTAGCCTGGCCTCGTGGGTCCGGATCGAACATCCCTTCTTGACGGCCCTGTTGTTGGTGGGGGTGCCCTTCGTGATGTGGCTGTTGTTCGTGCACGGCCGCTGCGGCATTCGCGTGGACGACGCCGGCCTGTGCGATCTGTCCACCCGGACCGAGATCCGGTGGGACGAGATCCGCGAGATCCAGCTCTTGGGCGAGAACGTCACGGTCGGCTCGAAGCGCGGCGGCCTGCGATTCGCACAGATCAAGGCCGCCGACGGCCGGGCCATCCGCTTCGCCGACCTCGGGCCCCTGGGTCTGCGAGCTATCCGGACCCAGGTCGGCATGGTCCAGGACGTCCCGCAGAGCGGCCTGCTGCTGGGCCTGATCGCCGATCACACGCAGACCCAGGCGCTGTTCCCTCCCCAGTGGCTCGACGTCCCGCAGGCCAGACCCGCCGCCGACGCGCCGATGGTCATTCCCGTCGACCACGCGGAGACGCCCCCCGTTGGACCGGGGGCCGGACCGAGCCCATCGCCGCCCCCATCGTCGTCGCGCCCCGACCAGCGACGCAAGGCCAGACTCGCCCAACGCTGGCCCGTCGCCGCGCTGATCCTCAAGCTGCTGGGCAACTTCTGGAAGCTGATCGGCGTGGGTCTCAAGACCATCAAGGTCGGACCGGCCGCCTTGTCGTTCGGCGCGTTTGCCGTCGTGTTGCAGTCGTGGCACATCGCCGCATTGCTCCTGTTGATGATCGGCTTCCACGAATGCGGCCACGTCTATGCGATGTGGCGATGCGGCGTGCCGGTCAAGGGCATCTATTTCATCCCGTTCTTGGGCGGTGCGGCCGTTAGCCAGGGTCTGGCCAAGACCCGCTGGGCCAACGCCTTTATCGAGATCAACGGCCCGATCTACGGGACGGTGCTGGCCTTGCTTTTCCTAGCCGGCTTCTACTTGACCGGCAAGGGGTACGAATGGCTTGCCGTCGTCGCCGGGTGGGGCGCGCTGATCAACCTGTTCAACCTCCTGCCGATCATGCCGCTTGACGGCGGTAGGATGCTCGGCGAGATCAGCCATTCTCTCCACCGCGCCGCCGGCCGGTACGCCGTCCTCGGCTCGTTGTTGCTCGGCGGGGTGGCTGCCTACCTGTCCGGGCTGCATCTGCTGTGGATCATGGTTCTGGTCGGCACGTTGGAGTTCGGCCGGCAGCTCACGGCCGCCACCCAAAAGGCTTTGATGGACCGGCTCGGTCAACACCGCCCCGTCAGCTACGAGGTCGACGAGCACTTTGGCATCCTGGCCCGCGTCATGACGCAACCGCTGTCCGACGCCCGCCGCCAACAGGCCCGCACTCACTTCGATATGGTCCTGACCGAGGCCAGGATGGTCCCTATGAAGGGCTGGCAGACCGCCGTCGTCGCCGCAGGCTACCTGTCCCTCGCCGTCGTCCTGGTCGTGCTCCTATGGCAGGTCAGCCACATCGCCGGCGCCGACCACGCGTTCGAGCTCCTGCGATAGGGGGTTCGATGGTCCAGCGGAGTGACCTTTACCAGCAGTCGCTCATGCTTCAGGCGCTTGAGGACAGCCAGGGCTTGTCGTAGAATTCAAATAATGGCATGGGAGATGCATCGGAACCAAGTCACCGAGGCAGGTTTCAGGCCCAGGGAGGGGGAGTCCAGGAGTCTGTGAAATGGGCGGCCGCGGACCCGCCGACGCGACTCGAGGGACATGACATGCTCAAGCAGCTGCGCGAGAAGCTACGCCCTGCGGAGCGCAATCGCCGAGACGGTGCTTTTCAGGAGGCACATTCGTACGTCGAGCAGGCCGCAGACGCCGGCGGGGTATGGGTCTCGCACAGGCCTCTCAAGAAGTCGTTTCCCGTGCGGCCCAGACGGGACAGGCGCCGGGTAGATGTTGAGGTGCTCAGGGGCCGCGCGTTCGTTCCCGATTTGCCTGATAACACGAAGGTGGTCAGGAAATGATTCGACATCTTTTCCCAAGCTTCCTCGAAGACGACGTTGAGTACCGAGCTGCAATCGCGCACTGGGTTGGGCTTTGGGAGAGAGTCAGTCCGTTGGACAGGCAGGTCTGGGGCTGGCACCAACCATGGCTCGTCACAGAACTTGCCGATGGCACGGACCTCCGGGACGGGAACCCGATCTTCAGCGCTTGCTCTTCAATCCTAAGAAGGGGCATCCGGGTCATCCAGCATGAGCCAACCTCCCAAAACTTGGAGGTTCAGTTCTGGCTTGATAGCTTTGGCGCCGATGTTGGCACTCCCGAAGCGATCTCCGAGC
>CAYOGX010000614.1:0-3983 GCA_964403235.1 uncultured Planctomycetales bacterium
CGGGTCAGCAGGCGTACCCGGCGCCTACGGGTAAGCTGGGCGGCTTGGGCCAACCTTTAGCAGCCCACTTTGGATCAGGGTTCAATCAAATTTCCTCTCACCGGCATTGCGGCGGATGCCCCTCTGCACGACGATAATGGGGTCCGGTACACGGGCCCCTTTCTTTTTGTCTGCGGCTGTGCCGACTGCGGAGTCCGTCATGCGACGCGTCGTCATCTTCGAGGACTACGGCTACGTCAATCTGCTGCCGTTGACGTATTGGCGTGCGACGTTCGAGCTGCGCTGCGGCTGCGACGCACTAATCGACAAGATCCGCGCCGCCGTCGGGCCGGCCGAGGTCTCGCTGATGGTCCGGGCCGAGCTCGCCGACGTCGTCGCCGAGCGATGGTCCCTGCCCGTCAACCAGCCGGTGGACGCGGAGACGCTGTTCGTCAACGGTCGGCTGCTGGCCGCCTCGGCCGTCGCCTGGCCCGACGCGCCCGCGATCCGCATGCACGGACCCGACGTCGTCTTGATCCACGCCGACGCCGAGATGGCCGCCGCCCTGACGCCCGACGTCTGGCTGGACTACCAACGACTCCTGGCGTGTCTGGAGACCCATCGGTCGCACCACGCACAATCGGACCTCGAATTGCCGCGATATGGCGTGATTGGGTATCCGTGGCATCTCGTACACGCCAACGGCCCGGAGCTGACACGGCAGTGGCAGGTGAATCCCGAACCCACCGTCGAGGGCGAGGTCTATCCCGGTGCCCACCTGCTCAACCCGTCAGCCATCCGCATCGGCGCCGGCAGCAAAATCAAGCCGACCGCCGTCCTCGATGCCGAGGCCGGCCCGATCGTCATCGGCCGAAACGTCACCATCAGCCCACACAGCACGATCGAGGGCCCCTGTCATATCGGCGACCACACGCTGATCCAGGCCGGCGCTACCCTCCGGGCGGGTACCACCATCGGGCCGGTCTGCAAGGTCGGCGGCGAGATCGATAACTCGATCCTCCACGCCCACAGCAACAAGCAGCATGACGGATTCCTCGGACACGCGTACCTGGGCGAGTGGATCAACATCGCCGCCGACTGCATCAACTCCGACCTGAAGAACACCTACGGCGAGGTGACCGTGCCCGTCAACGGCGTCGAGACGCCGACGGGCGAGATGTTCGTCGGCATGATGATGGGCGACCACAGCAAGGCCGGCATCAACCTGAGCTTCGCAACCGGGTCGGTCGTCGGTTTCGGGTGCAACGTCTTCGTCAGCCATTACCCGCCGAAGTTCGTCCCGTCGTTCAGTTGGTACACCGACGACGGGCGCGACTGGTACGACGCCCGTCGAGGCATCGAGGTGGCCCGGAAGGTGATGGCCCGCCGAAATGTCGAAATGACCGCGGCTGAGGAGCGACTATTCCTGGCCCTGCCCGGCATGGCCGTCCGCCACGAACGGTTCGACGAGCATCCCGAGTAGCGGGGGTGGCACGGTCAAGGATCGACCCTTTAGGGCCGAGCCTTGGCCGTGTTGCCAAGATCATACGTATGCTCACGGCCAAACTGCGCCGAGTCCCTCGGCTCGCTTGACCGTGCCACCCAGGCAGCGTCTCGGCGTTTCAGTCGTCCCTTGTCCTTGCGCCGATTCTGAGCTAATGGGGGAGGTGGGGGTTTGACGAAAGGCGGAACGACATGTGGGGCATAAACGTCTTGTGGATCGTGGGCCTGGCCATCCAGGCCGAGAAGGCACCCGATACGCGCCAGGCCACCGGCGTGAAGGTCGGCGAGGTCTCGCAGACGTCGGCCATCTTGTGGGTTCGTTTGACGGCCAGAACGTCGCGAAACGCCAGGGGGATCCTCCGGAAGGGGCGACCGGCCAAGCGATTGCCGTCGAACATCAGTGCGGACGCGCTGGAGGGTGCCTGCCCCGGCGCGCCCGGGCGGGTGCGGCTTCGTCTGGGACCGATGGAGGAACTGGAAGACACGATCAACACGGGGTGGGTGCCCGTCACGGCCAAGACCGACTTCACGCATCAGTTCAGGCTGTCCGAGCTCAAACCGGGCACGGTGTATCAGTTCACCGTCGACACGGCCGATACGTTCGGCGAGGCCAGACACGACGCGCTTCGGGGGCGCTTCGAGACGGCCCCGCCGCGCGACGCATACGCCGACGTGACCTTCACCGTCATCACCGGGCAGGCCTACAAGGACGTCGATCACCCCGAGGGGTTTCACATCTACGAGGCGATGGCCAAGCTCCGGCCGAAGTTCATCGTCCCGACCGGCGACACCGTCTACTACGACAGCGAGGACCCGCTCGCCTGCACGCCCGCCGTCGCCCGCTATCACTGGCATCGCATGTACAGCCTGCCGCGGCACGTCGCCTTCCACCTCCGCGTGCCGGGCTACTGGATGAAGGACGACCACGACACGATCATCAACGACTGCTGGCCCGGCATGAAACAGACCAAGATGCTGCCGATGACGTTCCCGCAGGGCCAGCGAATCTTCCGCGAGCAGGTGCCGATGGGCGAGAAGACCTACCGCACCTATTGCTGGGGACAGGCGCTGCAAATCTGGCTCGTGGAGGGCCGGGACTTCCGCTCACCGAACACGATGAAGGCCGGCCCGGACAAGACGATCTGGGGCGAGGCTCAGAAGCAATGGCTCAAGCGGACGATCCTCGACAGCGACGCCGATTGGAAGGTGTTGATCAGCCCGACGCCCCTCGTCGGGCCCGACCGGGACAACAAGGCCGACAACCACGCCAACGCCGCCTTCGCCCACGAGGGCGGCGAGATCCGCCAGTGGCTTCACAAATACGTCCCCAACAGCCTGTTCGCCGTCTGCGGCGACCGGCACTGGCAGTATCATTCCATCGATCCTGAAACCGGCGTGCACGAGTTCTGTTGCGGTCCGGCGAGCGATGAACACGCCGGCGGCGTGCCGCGCGGCAAGAAGCACCGCTACGCCTTCCTCCGCGTCAAGGGCGGGTTCCTGTCGGTCGCCGTTCACCGGTCAGGCGTTCGGAGCGTGATCACGTTCCGACACCACGACGTCCGCGGCAACGTCGTCTACGAGCAGACCCGCGCCATGGCCGCGCCGAGCACGTCACGTCCCGCCACGTCCGCTCAAACGCGGCAGATCAAGCGCCGCGCGCTTCGCCGCTGAGCCTTCGGAGGGCCTCCAGGGCCTGGTCGGGCGTCAGGCATCAGGGTCGAGGCGGGTCCCGGACTCCCGAAGTGGCCCCTGTGCTGGTAGCATGCCGGGCAAGAAGAGCTTCGACAACTTCCTCGAGCTATGCTTCTTCCTGGAGGACCTGCTCGGTAGACGGGTGGAAGCGTTGACGCCCGAATCGCTCAGCCCTCACATCGGCCCCCGCATCCTGGATGAGGTCCAGTATGTCTCGCTCGACGGTTGACTACCTCCAACACATCCTGACCGAAACGCGATACCTCCTCACAGAACAGGGACAGCCACCTGTTTCTGAGAAGCTCCGACTTGCCGGAGATTGCCTTCGGGGGTATGCTAAAACAAGGAGGCGTCGCACATGACCAAGCTGCTCGAGCAAGCGTTTGCCAAGGCATCGGCGCTTCCCCCAGACGAACAGGATGCGCTCGCCGATTGGCTGCTGAAAGAACTGGAATCTGAGAGCCGCTGGAGCGAGAGGTTCACGGGTTCCCAGGAGGCGTTGGCCAAACTGGCCGCGGAAGCACTTGCCGAGCATCGAGACGGCCAGACCCAAGAGCTCGATCCCGGCGAAACGTGATTTCTCAGACCACAAGACGCTTTCGGCAGGCAGGGGTATTACTGAACTCATGCATTATCTTTCCATGACCCCAGGTAGGTGCCGCTGTCGTCGCCATCTCCCACTCCTTTTTGCCGATGTAAACTTTGGCGTTTTTATAGCTGAGCAGGTCGTCCACGTGGTCAAAGTGCAGGTGCGTGATAAGGACGTGCCCGATGTCGTCCGGTGTCAGGCCGAACTTGCGAAGTTGTGC
>CAYOGX010000615.1:0-3975 GCA_964403235.1 uncultured Planctomycetales bacterium
CACTTGTTCCAGAACATCCGCCGCCCGGGTGAGGTCATCCTGCTTGCTCGCCGCGATCACAACGACGTCCCCGCCGTTGTGCCACGGGTACGGATCGAACACGGCCCGAACGAACAGCCGACCCGCTCCGGGCCAGACGCGGTCGGCATAGCAGTATCGGTTCCAGTACAGACGGCAGATCAGCTCGTTGTCGAGCATGTTGCCCAACGCCACCACGTTCACCGATGCGGGCAGCGCCTCGCCCACCTTCGACGTGACCCGAACGTCGCGCCCCCCTCGATCGCGCAACAGTGCCGCCACGGCCGAACCCGCACGACGGCCATCCTCCCCCGTTGGCGTCAGGACAACCACTGACCGCGATCGGCCCGACAGATCGATCGCTTGCCGCACCCGTCGTTTCGACAGATCCGCCTCGCCGGCCGCCGCCCCTACCTGACCGTGCACCCACGGCACCCCAACGGCCAGCACGATCACGAATCGCTGCATGGTCACCCTCGAGAAATGACCCCCCGCCTGTCCGATCGGGATCCGTCTGCCGCCGGTCTCGTTCAGGACCCGGACACGACGGACGCGGCCGGCGGATCGACGAACACCTTCTGCGCCGCGATCACCTTGCCGCCAACCGCGTCGCCCCGATGGATCCACACACGAAAACGAAGCCGCAGCGGCCGGCCCGGCTCGAGCACAAAATGGCCCAGCCCCGGCCAGGCCGGACACAGATACCCATACGACCGATTGCTCCACCCGCTGGGGAACCCGGGGTTGCCCGGACAGTCGAAGATCGCCACCCCGCTCACCCGGTCCGACTTCGGCACGAACCGGGCCGACAAATCGCTCCACGCCATCCGGACCCGGTTGACGACGCCAGGCTGCCGGCCGTTCGGACCGAACACGACCGTGTCCCGCCGCGGCGCAAAGCGAATGTTGAACCCGCCGTAGCCCTTGCTCTCGTTCAGCCGCCCCCCGATGGTCACGGGCGCCCCGCGCGCCGTCAACGTCCAATACACATCGATGGCCCGCCCCATCTGTCCGGCACGCCAGACGCAGAACTCGATCGTCTCGTCGACGAGGGCCTGGCCGTTCAGCGCCCACTCATCGGCCACGCGCAGCACGGCGCAGACCGGGCCGGCCTGCTCGCCGAGCACCTTGACGAACCGGTGCTTCAGCGGACCGATGGACCACATGTCATGACGTTTGCCGGCGACCTCGACCCGCGGCCAGGCCCACGACAGGCCCCGATGGTGAAAATGATCGCGCGGAAAATCGTCGGTCAGGATCGTCCCGTCTAGGTCATGGACCGGATGCAGGTAGCACGACCGCCGATAGCGCCCGGGGACGCCTGGCTTGAGGATCTCGCCGCGGACGAACGTGATCACACCGCGTCCCGACTCGAGGACGGCGATGCGGTCCTTGTCGGTCTGGTCCACGGTCAAGCCGGCGGGACCCGGCCGATCGGACGTCACACGAAACCGACGGGTGCCGGCCTTGAGCGCCCTGGACGGCATCACGAAGCACAGCACCCGTGCCGGCTGGGTGATCACCTGGGCCGCAATCCGCCTACCCGTGCCCTCCTCGGCCAGAATGCACCGGTCGGACAGCCGGTGGTTGTCCTTCGACAGGTCCACCATGACCGGAACCTCGACCTGACCGTGGTGAGGACCGCAACGGACCTCGATCACGGTCTGGGCGCCGGCGCTAGCCGTTGCCAGCAGCGCCCACGCGGCCATCGCCAGGGCCGCCATCGTCACCTGCGCGTTCCGCGCCGCTCGGTGATAGCTCCTCATGCGCGAATCTCCCTCAACACCTGCCCGACCGACACCATGACCTCAAGATGACGGGCGCCAGCCGCCGTCATCACCCGGCGACATGTTCGAGCGTGATCTAGGACCTGTCAACACGGGCCAGCCCGGCCATGGTCACCGCTGACATCCGGAACCCTCCGGTTCGCTGCTGGTGGGTGCGTCGGTGACGGACGCCTACAGACCCAAGGGCAAGCCCCCTCCGCGACGAGGGACGGCTCGGCGGAGGTCGGGCGAGAAGTCCTGGACGTTCAGGTTGCTCCGGGGCACGACGACGACGTGATAGGGACAGGCCAACTGGATCGACGAGTGCGTGGTCGGCCGGGGTCGGTAGATCCGAACGTCCACCTTGATCTCCGATCCCTCCCGCCAAACGCGGTGGATGCGGATCATGTACTGGTCGGAGGTGACCCGACCCATCGTAGCGGCCAGGACCATCTCGCGACGAAAGTCGACCGGCACGCGGCCGAACGGGCAGGCGGCCATTTCGGCCCGGTTGCGGGCGACCAGCCGCAGCGGGGTCTTGCGGTTGCAGTAGCTGCCGGCCTTCTGCCACAAGATGGGGAACTCGTCCGGCTCCTGGTACGCGCTCACGCCGGCCGACATCGGCCAGGAACAGCCGACGACCGTCATCAACGTCAGCAAGATCAACATCAACGAACCTGGCGTTCGCATGACACGGGCATCCAACGGCGGCGATTTCTGGGCCGGCCCTTGTCTGAAACGGGTATTCTAAGGCCCATGGCCCCTCATGCCCAGACCTCGTGAGGGTCGCTTGACCGGCGCTCACGGTGAAGGGGCGGTATGACGGCGCGTCCGGCTTGACTTAGAGCGGCATTTCGCCAATAGGGTCTGTTGGACATGCATCGCACCGGCACGATCACCGCGGCGGCGGGGCAATTGCGGGCCAGGCCGCTCGAGCAGGCCGACGACGCCTTGGACGCCATCATCCAGGCCGTCCGCCAAGCCGGACGGCTCGGTGTCGACCTGCTCGTCCTGCCGGAGTGCGCCTATCCCGCCTACAACCTTCGATCGCGGACCACCTACGAAGCAACGTCGCTCCTGGGATATGACGCCCTGATCCAACTGCTCTGCGACAATGCGCGGGCGTCCGGACTCCACCTGGTGGTCGGCCTCGTCGAGCCCCACGCAGACCAGTTGCACAATGCGGCCGTCCTGATCGGACCGGACGGGCAGGTAATCGGCACCTATCGCAAGCAGTTCCTGTGGGACAACGACCACGACTACTTCACGCCGGGCAAGGCCATCGACGTGTTCGAGACCGCCCTCGGGCGGATCGGGATCTTGATCTGCGCAGACGCCCGCGCCCCCGAGGTCGTCGCCACGCTAACGGCCGAACGCGCCGAGCTGGTCGCCCTGCCCACCAATTGGGTCAACGCCACCCACCTGCCGGGCGAGTTCTACAACCCCCAGCCGGATTTCCTGATCCCCGCGCGCTGCCGCGAGTTCGGTCTGCCGTTCATCTGCGCGAACAAGTCCGGCCAGGAGGACGCCGAGACGCGTTTCTGTGGGCTGAGCCGCGTGGTCGTACCCGACGGGACGACGGCGGCCGAGACAGGCCCGACGGGCGAAGCCATCGTCGTAGCCGAGCTGGCCCCAAACGCCGCACCCGCGCCGCAGATGCCAGCCGACTGTCGTCGGCGGCTGGTCAGCAGCCGCCCGCCCACCGAGCCTCCGGTCGGCGAATGCCTCGTGACACTGGCCGTCGCACGATCCGACGACGACCGGGCCAGACTGACCCCTCAGCGCCGGTGCATCGCGATGACGGGCCGGCCCACCGATCCGACCTCGTTCCAGGTGCACCGACGCGAGCTGACCGTCGTCGAGCCACCGTCCGCGCCAGGGCTCCGTTCGGCCGGTGGCAACACGATTGGCTGTGCCTGCGGGGCTGACGCGGACGGATTCGGATGGCCGCGGACGCTGGCGTTGCGTGGCGCGTCCGTGCTGTGTCTGTTCCAGACGCGCGCGGATCTGGACCTGCTCCGGACCCGGGCCATCGAGAACCGCGTCTTCGTCGCGGCCCTGACCGAGGAATGGGGCGCCGTGATCGCGCCCGACGGCGCGGTGCTCGCCAGGGATCACCGCTTGGCGATGGCCGACGTCGATCTGGCCGACGCCGCCGACAAGACCGTCACGCCCCGGACCCACGTCTTCG
>CAYOGX010000616.1:0-3973 GCA_964403235.1 uncultured Planctomycetales bacterium
CGAAGATGACCCGCACGCCGTGCTGATAGGGGTTCAGGCCGGTCAGGATCGACGCATGCGAGGTCGGGGTATTCGAGGCCTGGGCGATCGCCCGCTCAAACTTGACGCTGTCGCTGGCGAACGCGTCGAGGTGGGGGCTGGTGTTGGCCTTGCAACCGTAACAGCCCAGCCGGTCCGCCCGCGTGGTGTCGAGGGTGACCAACAATACGTTGAAGTTTTCGGGATTGGCCCCGGGCTTATCGGAACATCCCACGGCGAGGACCAACACCGTCGAGCAGGCCACCGGTTCGATCAGCCAGATGCTTTTCCTGGTGGCAACCACGGTACGGTTCCTCGGAACGCCTATCCCAGTATACGTTCGCGTCGCGATCCCACGCAAGAAAACGCAGCGGTTCCCCTCTACAACCTACGACCGCGCCGAATCGAAGTTCGGTCGCACCATCCAGTTATCCGGACGAAGAACGCCCGCTGGCCGACACAAAGGCCTCCAGGATCGACCCCTTGACCTTCGGACCCGGCAGGTTCCCCGTCACCGCGTCCAGGACCTTGATGTCCAGCCGCCCCCGGCGGCGCTCGAAGGTGTAGACCCAAAAAGGGTACTGGATAAGCTCGACGCGGTGCGTGTCGCCGACGGTCGGCTTGGAGGCCCAGCCGGGGCTTCGCAGGATGGCGGCGACCAGACCCGATCGCGCGATCTGGTCGGCTTCGGCTTCGTCGAGGGTCGGGTCGAAATGCTCGGCCTGCGGCTGCGGCTCGAGCGTCAGCCCCGCCAGGTCCATTACGGCGAACGACCCGTCGTGTCCGCCGACGAGCGTGTCGATCTGGCGCGACTGGCCCTTGGCGACCGATTCGATCGTGACGCGGTAGTACGGCAGCCAGACGACGTCCATGTGCGGTAAGCGACGGCGGAATTCGCGCGGGTGCATCGCGTTGGACGTGCCAGCTTCAGCCCCCGGGCGGCGTCGAACGACCGCACCCACCCAGCGACGGAGTCGCTTGAAGCGTTGGCGCTCGAGCCGCACCCGAGCGGCCTGGGCGTCCACGACGGGCTGGATGAATCGCACGCCGCCCTATCCCTGCTGTTTGGGGCCTCGTCCCAGGTGCATCCCGATCCGGACCGACACCAGACCGATGAGCAGCAAAATCACCCCCGCCCCGATCCCCACGGCCAGGCCTTCGCCGGAGTCATGCCAGATGACGCCGATCAGCACCAAGACGGCCAGGATCGCGAAGAACCCCCCGATGATCTTCAGCGTTTCCGCATCGCGGCGCCGGTGCATCTGCTGTTGGTCGTCGGACATCGCGGATCCCTCGAGAACGTCTCGGCGTCTAGAACACCAAGTAGATGATGATGTACGGCAGCAGGACCAGGGTTGTCCAAATGCGCAAGTCCCGCCAGCGTTTCTGATCCGGCGCGCCCAAATAGATGTAGCTGCGCTTGAGCGTGAAGGCCCATAGGCCCACCAAAACGAACAGCCCTACGGCGCAGGCGGTGCCGGTCCACAGCGGGAGCGAGTCGATCCAGGCGTCCAGCGGCGCGAGCGTTGCCTTGAGAGCTGGCGCGACGTTCTGCTTCATCCACTCGCTAAATGCATCCCATGGACTGCTCATGGCCCGTTGACCCGATCTTTCAAGGCCTCTTGCACGGCCTCGTCATGTATGACCTGCCCGAACACCAGGCCGCGCGTCTTGGCCTCGGGCTCGGCCGGCGTCAGCAGACTGACGACGACCGTGACGATCATCGAGAACACGAACGACCAGAACGAGACGAACAGGAACGGATTATCGGACGGAAAGATCTCGTCGCCCATGACCGTCAGCGAGACCGTTACGCAGACGCCCAGCACCAGCCCCGCCAGTCCGCCCCATTGCGTCGTACGCCGCCATAGGATTCCCAGCAGCAGGATCGCCAGCGTCGGACCCTGTATGAACGACAGCAGCGTTTGGATGCCCACGTAGATCGTCTCGAAGCGCTCGATCTTGGGTGCAAACCATCCGGCCCAGATGATCAAGACGGCCGTTAGAATCCGGCCCACGACGAGTCCGTGTCGCGGCGGCAGCGCCCGGCCGTGGATGCCGTGGTAGATCTTCCCGTAAACATCGGACATGAACACCGTCGAGCACGAGTTGAGGTACGAGTCCACGCTCGACATCAGGGCGGCGAAGAACGCGGCGAACATCAGGCCCTTCAGCCCGGCCGGCAGGACGTCTCGAACCAGCATCGGGACGGCCTTGTCCGCGTCCTCCAGTCCCGGATACATGGCCAGCGCCGCCAACCCCGGGATCATGATCAGGATGGGGATGAAGAGCTTGAGGAACCCCGCAAACAGCATGCCGGCCTTGGCGTCCCACTCGGACCTCGCGCCGAGCGCCCGCTGGACGACCGCCTGGTTGCCGACGAAGTAGGCCGTGGACAGGACGATCCCCAATCCAAAAACAATCCCCGTCCACGGATAGGGCGTGTCGGCGCTGTGCGGCAACAGCAAGGTAAAGTGGTCGGCGTATTCCGCGCCGAGGGACGTGACCTTTCCGACGACGCCTTCCCAACCGCCCGCCGCGGAGAACCCCAGGATCAGCAGCGCGCCGGCGCCGATGAACATGACCACCATCTGCATCACGTCCGTCATCACCACTGCCGCCAGACCGCCGGAGACGGTGTAGATGCCGACGATGATGACCGTGATCCAAATCGATTGCAGGTGGCTCCAGCCCAGGACGGTGTTCATCATCACCGCCGTCGCCCAGAGCATCACGCCGAGCATCGAGATCAAGAAGCCCAGCCATAGCACCGCCTCGATGATCTGCACGGCCGAGTTGTATCGTCTGCCGAGAAACTCGGGGATCGTGTACACGCCCGCCCGCCAGTAATACGGGATGAAGATCAGGGCCGCGATCGCGGCGGCCGGTAGCGAGCCGATCCAATCGAAATTGGCCTGGCTGATCCCGTATCGATACGCCCCGCCCGCACCGGAGACGAAGTCGATCGCGCCGATGTCGCTGACGACGATCGACATCCCGATCGCCCAGAAGGGCAGGGCCTTGCCGGCCAGGAAGAAGTCCCCCGCCGAGCGGACGTACTTGCCGAAGTACGTCCCGATCGCCAGCACGCCGAGCATGTAGGTCACGACGATGACGTAGTCGATGCCCGCCAGGGCGGACCCTTCGAATGCGGTGGCGGCCAGGAGGGAACCTTCGAGCATCATCACCCCGATGGCCCGGGTGTTCGCCGTACGACCCCGGGCGCGTTGCACACGTCAATCCTTCTCCCGCTGAGGTCGAGCGGACGGTAGCAGAACGTCCCCGATCGGTCAAGCGAAACGTCGGGCCACGTACCGTTCGGCGAAATGGGTGCCACTGGCGGCTTGTACGATAACGGACGTTCGCACGGGCAAACTTCGCTCGTTCCTCGCGAAGCCTGCCCATGCCACCCAACTACGATCTACCGTGGTCGGTTGTGACGTTCGGTTCGTCGCGTCCTGGCCAGGACGGCACGGACGAGTCGTCGATGCTCCGGCCGAAACCGTCGCACGCCGAGGTAGCGACGCAGAAAGCGCAGGCGATCGGTGGCGGGCACACAGTCGGCGGGGGTCGAGTAGTGCAGGGCGGCCAGGTCCTTGACCTGCCACCGCGCCCATCGCCAGCGCGGCCGGAAGACCCGCTGCAGGTCGATGAGCCGGAAGACGGCCTGCCCGTCGCGGTTGTGCGAGATGAAGACGTGCGAGAGGTACAGATCGCGATGGACGAGTCGCCTGCGGTGCAGCGCACGCACCAGCCGGGCCAGCCGGTCGACCAGGTGGCGGCGGGTCCGCCAGTTCACGTCGCCGCCGGGTCCGAGGTGCGCGGGCACCCATCGCTCGAGCGACTCGCCGGGGATGGCCTCGGTGACCAGGAAGCTGCGGCGTTCGAAGATCCAGCGCATCTTCTCGCCACAGGCTACGGGCGTGGCCGTCGGGATGTCGGCGTTGACCAGGCG
>CAYOGX010000617.1:0-3971 GCA_964403235.1 uncultured Planctomycetales bacterium
GGCAGTTGGCAGCGTCGGCTGAGCGATCGTCGGTTCTACAAAGGCTGCGTCAACGCGGACATGGTCGAGCTGCTCGCGCACCGGTTCGTGGCCGACGCCTTCGCGGCGTTGGACGGCAGCCCGACGGCGGATGACATTTTCGTCAACGTCCAGGCGCTGTCGGGCGCGGCCGCGAACAACGCCGTCTACGAGGCCCTGTTGCAGCCGGGCGACCCGATCATGGGCATGAAGCTGTCGCACGGCGGGCACCTGACGCACGGATCGGAGTTCAACCTGAGCGGGCGGCGATTCAAGCCGGCCTCGTACGGCGTCGATCCGGCGACGCGGCGGATCGACTACGCGCAGGTGCTGCTTCAGGCCCGCGAACATCGACCGAAGCTGATCATCGGTGGGACGTCGGCGTATCCGTGGGACATTGAATGGCATCGGTTGCGCGAAGTGGCCGACGACGTCGGTGCCCTGCTGCTGGCCGACATCGCACACCTGGCGGGCATGGTCGTCGGCGGCGTGTTGAACAACCCGCTGCCGTACGCGGACGTGGTGACCTTCACGACGCACAAGACGCTGTGCGGGCCAAGGGGGGCGGTGATCGTCAGTAAGTCGCCCGAGATCGCGCAGGCGATCGACGCGGCCGTGTTTCCGGGACTGCAAGGCGGGCCGCACATGAACACGGTGGCGGGCATCGCGCGGCTGTTCGAGCTGATTGGCCAGCGGCGCGACGCGTTCGGCGCGTTCCAGCAAGCGATCGTAAACCACACCGCAACGTTGGCCCAGGAGCTGGTGGCGCGCGGGTTCGAGCTGGCGTACGGCGGCTCGAACACGCACATGCTGCTGGTGGACCTCAAGACGTTCAGCACGCCGGGCGAACCAGACGTGCCCGTGGACGGCGAGATCGCGTCGCGGTTGCTGGAGCTGGCGGGCGTGGTGGTCAACAAGAACACGCTGCCCGGCGACGAGGACGCGGGCGAGTCGTCGGGGATCCGCATGGGCATGCCCTGGGCCACGCAGCGCGGGATCACGCGATCGCAGATCGCGCGGCTGGCGGAGGTCATCCATCTGGTGCTGAGCCACGTCCACACGACGCGGGTCTGGGTGCCCGGCAACCTGCAACGATGCCGCGGGCGGATCGACCCGGCGGTGCTGCGGCAGGCGCGGGCGATGACGGACGAGATCGTCGGGGCGTTGTCGGACACATCGGCTGAAACACCCGCCCCGTCGCTCGACGTTGAGACGGCCAAGCACGCGTGCCTGCTGGTCCGCGGGGACAAGGTGCGGGCGGGACTGGGGCAGGTGCTAACGTGCAACGTGGCCGAGCTAGGCCCGAAGGACCCGCCCCGGCTGGGTCTGATGCTCGACGGGCAGGCGCGGGTGATCGACAAGGCGTGTGTCTTCGCGCTGCCCGATGAGGGGCGGGAGCAGCGGGCCGTGCTGGTGGTCGAGGCCGGCGGCGTCGAGCAGATCGTGGCGTGGCTGGAGGGCCTGAGTGACGGCTACGTCTTGTTCGACCCGGACGACCTGCACGCCAAGATCGACGGGCCGATGGTCATCGAGGACGTCAGCAACAGCGACCTGGCGATGCTGCTGACCGAATCGGCCGGGCCGCTGCTGGATGCGCTGCCGGCGTGCGCAGGTCGATCCATGGACATCGGCCAACTCGAGCTTGACAACGCGCAACAGGTCATCGATCCCCGAAAACCGTTCTTCATCGGTCAGGACGAGCTGTTGCGTCGGGCGGCCGCGTCGCCCGCGCTGGCGTGGCTGTGCCGCGAGGACGACCCACCCAAGACGTCCTACACGTACGAGCCGGCCGAGCTGCCGATCCGCCGGACCGTGCTGAACGACGTGCATCGCGAGCTGGGGGCCAGGCTGGTCGAGTTCGCGGGTTGGGAGATGCCGGTGCAGTATCCGACCGGGATCTTCGCCGAGCACCGCGCGGTTCGGACGGGCGCGGGGCTGTTCGACGTCTCGCACATGGGCGTATTCGAGATTCGCGGGGGGCAGGCGCCGGCGTTCCTGGAGACGGCCCTGGCCGGATGCGTCAGCCGGCTCGACCCCGGCATGGCAGGGTACAACTACCTGCTCTACCCGGACGGGACCGCCATCGACGACGTGTACGTGTATCGGTTGGAGCCGGAGCGATACCTCGTGGTGGTCAACGCCGCCAACGCCGAAGAGGATTGGGCCTGGCTGAGCGCGGTCAATTCGCGAGGGGTCGTCATCGAGACGTCGCTGCCGGGCGGGCCGATCAAGCAGGCGGATGGGCCCGTCGAGCTGCGGGACCTCCGCGAGGCCGGTGCGGACAGCCTGATCGATTTGGCCCTGCAAGGGCCGCGGTCGCTCGACGTCTTGGCGCGGTTGGTGAACGACAGCGACGGTCGGCGACTGGGCGCGTTGGAGATGAACCAGTTCGCTACGGTCAGTCTAACGGGCGCCAAGGCGATCGTGGCGCGGACGGGCTACACGGGCGAGCTGGTGGGGTTCGAGCTGTTCGTCCATCCGGACCGGGCGGTCGAGGTATTCAAGGCGATCCTGGACGCGGGCCGGGACGCCGGTGTGTTGCCGTGCGGGCTTGGCGCACGCGACAGCACACGGACCGAAGCGGGGTTTCCGCTGTTCGGACACGAGCTGGAAGGACCGCATGCGGGTACGCTTACCGAGTCCGACTACGGGTTCGTGCCGCGGTTTCACGTCCCGTTTTTCATCGGTCGGTCGGCCTACATGCGTCGGGTGACGCCGCGACCGCGAAAGATGGCACGGCTGGCGGGCAAGGGCCGAAAGTCGCTCAGGCCCGGGCATCTGGTTTTGGACGACCAGCGTCGCCCCGCCGGGGTGGTGACCAGCTTCGCGTTCGTCAACGAGGCGTTTGATTTCGTCGTGCTCGCGTACGTCGACGTGCACCTGGACATCACGCCGGGCGGACGGATCGAGGGACTGCGGGCCACGACCGTGCCGGACGGCGCGATCGACGAGGCCAAGCTTGTCGAGCTGACGGCGTTATCGCGCTTCCCGGACGCCGAGGAGCGTTCCGGTTGGGCGAAGCGTTACACGCCGTCGTCTTCGTCGACAGGAGGACACCATGAAGCGTAGGACGTTTCTCGGGTTGGGCGCGGGGGCGGTGGGCGGTGTTGCGCTCCGCGCGTCTCGACTGACCGCGGTCCAGGCGCGGCGCTCGGACGAACCGTTCAAGATCTCGCTGGCCGAGTGGTCGCTGGTCAAGACGATTCGCGCGGGCAAGATGAGCAACCTGGATTTCCCCCGCGTGGCCAGGCGGCAGTTCGACATCGTCTGCATCGAGTTAGTCGATCAGTTCTTCGCCGACAAGGCGACCGACACGGGGTACCTCAAGGAGCTGAAGCGCCGCGCCGAGGGCGAGGGCGTGAAGATGGCGCTGATCATGCTCGACACGAACGGGCCGCTCGGCGCGGAGCGCAAGACCGCCCGGGACCGTGCCGTGGCCAAGACGTTCGCGTGGATCGACGCGGCCAAGTTCCTCGGCTGCCGCACGGTCCGCGTCAACGCCCGCGGCATCGCCGACCCGGGCGAACTGCGGCGATGGATCGTGGAGAGCTGCACGCGTCTGGCCGACCACGCAGCCGAGCGAAAACTCAACGTGGTCATCGAGAATCACGGCGGACCGTCTTCGGACCCCGAGTGGCTCGTGTCGGTCATGAAGGCGGTGAACAAGCCCAATTTCGGGACGCTGCCGGACTTCGGCAACTTCCCGCCGAACGTGAACCGTTATGACGCCGTCGAGAAGCTCATGCCCTACGCCAAGGCCGTCAGCGCCAAGGCGAGTGGGTTCACGCCGGACGGTCTGGTGGCCGAGACGGACTATGTCCGCATGATGCGGATCGTGCGCGACGCGGGGTACGCGGGCTACGTCGGTGTCGAGTCGGGGGCCAAGACGCCTGAAGGTGAGGCCGATGCCGTCCGAAAGACCCGCGACCTGCTGAGACGGATCCGCGAGCAGC
>CAYOGX010000618.1:0-3962 GCA_964403235.1 uncultured Planctomycetales bacterium
CGATGACGACTCGGACGATGACGGCCTGACCGATTGGGACGAGGTGAACGTGCACGGAACCGATCCCCTCGAGCCCGACCCGGACAACGACGGCCGCAACGGCCCCCAGGAGATCGCGGACGGGACGGACCCATTCCATCCGGACAATGCCGAGAAGACGTATTACGTGGACGACGTGACCGGTAGCGACGGGTATGACGGGCTCGCGGCCGCATGGGATGGCACCCACGGGCCGAAGCTGACCATCCAGGCCGGCATCGATGCGACGCTCACGGGCTGGGACTACGTCGTTCAAGTGGCCGACGGTACCTACACGGGCGCCGGCAACAAGGACCTCGATTTCGGCGGGAAGGCCATCACGCTAAGGTCCGAGAACGGCGCCGCCGCCTGCATCATCGACTGCGAGGGCACAGAAGCAGATCAACATCAAGGCTTCTATTTCCACAGCGGCGAGACAAGCGCCTCCATCGTTGACGGCTTCACGATCACGAAGGGGAATACTGGTCTCGGGGGTGGCATCTGGTGCAGAAGCAGCAGCAGCCCGACGATCACCAACTGCACGCTCACGAACAGCACAGCCTCTTACGGCGGGGGCATCTGCTGGTACAGCGACTGCAGCCCGAGCATCACCAACTGCACGATCAGCGGCAACATCGCGGGCGGTTCCGGCGGCGGCATGTGCGCGGGCGCCGGCGCCAGCATCACCAACTGCACGATCAGCGGCAACATGGCGGGCGATTGCGGCGGCGGCCTCGACTGCGCGTCCAGCAGCACGCTGAGCCTCACCAACTGCACGATCAGCGGCAATGTGGCGGACGACGGCGGCGGCATCCACTGCGGGTACAACAGCAACGCGACGATGACCAACTGCATCCTGTGGGGCAACACGGCGCCCACGGGTCACGAGATATTTCTGGTGTCTACTGCCCATCCGTCGACCCTCACGGTCCGGTACAGCGACGTGCAGGGCGGCGCGGGCGAGGCCTACGTCGAGTCCGGATGCACGCTCGACCTGGACGGGACGAACATTGACGCGGATCCGCTCTTCATCCATGGCGCGCTGCACGACTATTATCTGAGCCAGACGGCTGCGGGGCAACTGGCGGATAGCCCGTGCGTGGACACCGGCAGCGATACGGCGGCAAACCTTGGTCTTGACGAGCTGACCACGCGCACGGACGGCGAACCGGACGCGGGCATCGTGGACATGGGCTACCACGCGCCACCCGCCATCCTCGGCGATGTGGACGGCAACGGGGTCGTGGACGGCCTGGACCTGACGGCCGTTCTCAGCGCGTGGGAGACCGTGCCCGGCGACCCGCTCTGGAACGAGAACGCCGACCTCGACGGCAACGGCATCATCAACGGCCTCGACCTCACCGAAGTCATCTCCAACTGGACCACGGGGGCCGCAGCGGAGCCACCCGCCGCATCTGAGCCGACGACCCTGGGATCGGGAGATCCGGACAAGCCGGTCCCCCGCCGCGGGAACGTTCGCAAGGGCAGGGGCAGCGTGCGGTCGAAGTAGCGCAGCAGGCAGGGGGGAACAGCAACGACGTCTGAGCTGAACGTTTTGCCCCGACACGGGCGGGCTCTCCAAGAGTGCTGAGGGCCGGCCCGTTTTGTGTGATAGCGCGCTCAGGGAAACTTCTTGACATGGGGGGGTCGGGTATGTTATGCAGACTTGGGGTGTTGCAGGTTCACAACTTCGATTTGTCCATCCATGACGCCCTTCTGATGGTGCCGTAGGCGCACTGTGTTGCCCATCGTTACACCCGGGCTCGCGTGCGGGCGGGTAAGTGCGTGATGTTGAAGACCTTGTTGCTGACCGGGACTCTCACGCTGGTGACGGTGGCCCGTCCAGGGCCGGCCGGCGCGATGGAGGACAAGTACTGGGTCGGCGACAGCAGTTGGTGGGACTACGAGGAGAACTGGGACCCGCCTGGCCAGCCGCATAACTTCGACACCGTGTACCTGGTGCAGAACGACGCCGTTGATCGAACGGTCTGGTACTACAACACCGAATACCCGGACGAGTGGGTCAATCTGTTGACGATTGACGCGAGCGGCCCGGGGACCATGACGTTTGAGATGACGTCCGGCTTCGACCACCCGCTCAAGGCCAACGGCGTCACCGTGGGTGGCGAGTATGCGGGCATCCTCGAGCAGTATTCCGGTGACGTGACGGTTTCGGGCGAGCTCAAGGTCGGCGATTCCGCCACTTCGATCGGGACCTACGACATGCATGGGGGAAGCCTTCGCACGGCGGACATGCACGTCGGCTGTGACGGCGAAGGCGCGCTGCATATCACCAATGCGTCCGCCGACATTACCGTGTCGAACATGCTGAGTTTCGGGCCCAGGGGTACGTTCACGGCGGTGCCGGGCACGGTGATTCATATGACGGGCGCGACCTTCGCGATTGAGGGTACCGACGGGGGTTCGCTGGCCGGGCTCGGCAAAGTCGAGCTGGTGTTTGAGGGCGGCGTCGGGGACGTGGATCCGTTCGAGGTCGCGGGCGAGGACAGGGGCGCGATGGTGGCCGGTTTTTTCGGCAATTTCGCCGTGGGCGGGCTGACGCTCGGCGGCGTGGACATCGGGCAGGTGGTGCTCGCCGAGAGCTTCGATAATTCCCCCGGCCCTGACGCGCAGTACGTCAAGTACCTGAGCGTGGGCGCGGGCTCGACGCTCGACCTGAACGGGCACACGCTCTACTACGGTGTGCTGGTCGATGGCGCGGGGGCGATCATCGGCGGCGCGCCGGTGCGTGTGGACCGCTGTGGGGACGCGGACATGAACGGGGTGGTGGACGGGCTGGACCTGACCGCGGTGCTGAGCAACTGGGATACCACCGACCCGGTGGCCGACCTCGACGGCAATAGTGTGGTGGACGGGCTGGATTTGACGGCGGTCATCAATAACTGGAGCGTGGCGGGCGGGGCCGTGCCGGAGCCGGCGACGGTGCTGTTGGCGGCGCTGTGCGGAATGGCGGCCGCTCGCCGCTGCAGGCACCGGTAGGAGTCCTGGAGGCAAGATTCCGGGCTCATGGTGAAGGGGTGGGCCCGGCGCAAAAGACGGAACAAGAGGAGGCGACGGTCATGAACAGGACGAAGGCATGCATGTGGGTTGTGGTGGCCGTGTGGATCGCGACGATTGTCGCGCCGGCGGGCGCGCAGTTGGGCGACACGTTCTGGCCGAAGTTCCAGGGGGATGCGCAGAACACGGGGTTGGTGAGCGGGGCGCCGAGCATCGCGTCGCCTCGGCTGCGGTGGTCGCTGGACCTGGCGGGCGACGCGGGCTGGGAAAACCAGTCCACGGTGACGTTTGCCGAGGACGGCACGCTCTACGTCGGCACGCACGAGGGGAAGCTCTACGCGGTCAATCCGGACGGCACGGAGAAGTGGAACCTGACGCTTGCGCCGCCGGCCAGTTTGTCGCCCGGGCAGATCCTGGCGACGCCGACGGTCGGCGCCGACGGGACGATCTACGTTGGCGTGTGGGGCGACCTTGGGGCGATCCCTCCGCGTGATGGCGGCTTCTACGCTGTGACCGATAACGGAGCGAGCGGCACGATCAAGTGGGCGTATCCGGATCCCACGCAGATACTGTCGTCGGCGGCAATCGCGCCGACGGGCGAGATCATTTTCGGCGCGAACCTGCCGGTGGTGGGCTGGAGCATCGTGGCGCTGAAGGAAGTCGCCGCGGATCCCGGGTATGTTGTGGCCTGGACGATCGATTCGGATCCGGCGAGCGACTCGGCGGGCGTGAGCAGCACACCGGCGTTGAGCGCCGACGGGCGGTATGCGTACCTCGGGTCGTCGGAGAACCACCTGTTCCGGGTGATTGACGTGGTGGCGGGCACGGAGGTGACGTTCGACTGCCTGCTCGGCAACTACTTCTGGGCCTCGACGCCGGCGGTGGCGGTGCCGCCGCCGGGGCCGGTCGTGACGCCGGAGACGATC
>CAYOGX010000619.1:0-1024 GCA_964403235.1 uncultured Planctomycetales bacterium
GCCGACAACCGCCTGATCCGTCCGCGAGCCGAATACACCGGGCCGATCGGCCTGAAGTACGTCCCCATTGACGAACGACAGTAGAGAAAGCGGCCAGACAGAGCGGGGACCGCGGAACGAGGCCTACCCCACCTCGCGAAACTGGGTCTCGTAGAGCGTTCGGTAGAGCGGGCAGCTCTCGACGAGCTTGTCGTGCGTGCCGACGGCGATGATCCGCCCGGCGTCCATGACGACGATCCGATTCGCCTGGCTGATCGTGCTGAATCGGTGGGCGATGACGAAGGTCGTCCGGTCGTGCATGATGCGGTGCAGGGCCTGTTGGATCTTCATCTCGCTGTCGGCGTCGACCTGGCTGGTGGCCTCGTCGAAGATCAGGATGGCCGGGTCGCGCAAAACGGCCCGGGCGATGGCGATCCGCTGCTTCTGCCCGCCGGAGAGCGACCGGTCGCTGACGACGGCGTCATAGCCGGTGGTCACCTCCTTGCCCTGCTCGACGCGGAGCTCGGTGATGAACTCTTCGGCGTAGGCGGTCCGGGCAGCCATGATCACATCGTCGTCGAGGGCCTCCCGCCGGCCGTAGGCGATGTTGGCCCGCGCGGTGTCGGTGAAGATGACGGTGTCTTGCGTCACCAGTCCGATCTGCCCGCGGAGGCTGCCGAGCGAAGTGGCGGCGACGTCCATGCCGTCAATGAGGATCTGTCCCTGCTGTGGCTGGAAGAACCGCATCAGCAGGCTGCACAGCGTCGTCTTGCCGCTGCCGTTGGGCCCGACGATGGCGACGATCTCACCTGCGCTGACCTTCAGGTTAATGTCGGTCAGGACGGCGCGGTCCGGGTTGGACGGGTAGGCGAACGTCACGTCGCGGAACTCGATGGACTCCTGGATCTCGGGCAGCGTGGCCAGGAGGGTACGGCCGTCGGCGGCCTCTTCGGGTTCCAGATCGATCACGCCGAACAGCCGTTGGGCGGCGGCCTCAGCGGCCTGCAGGCGGCTCGATGCCGGCAGAACAGCAGTTCGCGCGCGT
>CAYOGX010000619.1:1034-3962 GCA_964403235.1 uncultured Planctomycetales bacterium
TCACGTTGGCGAGCTTGCGGACGGGGTCGAAGATGGCAGCGATGCAGAAGACCAGCTGGAAGAACATCTCGGGGTCAAGCTCATTGCGGAAGACGAGGTAGCCGCCGCTGACGGCGATTCCGGCGACGGCCATCATGCCCAGGACCTCGAGGATCGGGGAGATGGCCGCGTCGATGCGGACGATTTTGAGCTGCTGTCTCATCAGCTTCCGATGCTGGCGAAAGAAGTTGAGGGCCTCGCGGCGTTCCATGTGGTAGCCCTTGACCACGCGGATGCCGTTGATCTTCTCGTCGAGCATGTCGATCAGGCCGCCCCAGGCCTGCAACGCCCGCCTCTGCGCGCGGCGAATCTTCTTGCCCAGCTTGCGGATCAGGATCGCGGCGATCGGTGCGACCGCCAGGACGATGAGCAGCAGGTATCCGCTGACCATCGCCGCCAGCAGCAGCACGCCGAGGGCTTTGAACGGCTCCCGCATCGTCTTGCCGAACAGCGTGCGGAACCCCTGCTCCAACACCGTCGAGTCGGCGGCGAAGCGCGACAGCGTGTCGCCCGCCTGCTGCTGGCTGAACCACGACATCGGCAGCCGGAGCATGTTCTTGTATCCCCGCGTTCGGATGTCGATCAGCGCCCGCTGGCTGATCAGCCCGTTGAGGTACTCGTGGAAGAATCGGCAGATCCCACCCAGGATGGAGACCAGCACGAGCAGCCCCATGACAACGGCCAGCGTCTTGGTCTTGCTGCGGGCGTCGTAGCCCATCGGCAGACGCTCCGCCAGCCAGGCCAGGCGCGGCGTGTACCATTTGCCGTCCGCGGGCAGGATCTCGAAGCGCTTCGCCTTCTCTCTTCCGGCCGGTTTGATGGCGACGTTGATCTTGGTCTGGGGCGGGACGGAGGACATGATCCGGAGCATCTCGTAGTGGTCGCCCGTCCGCCCGTTGATTTTCATGATCCAACAGCCGCCCTCTGCCACGCCGCCGAGGGGGCCTTGAAGGTCAACGTCCGTGAGATACAGGCCGGTCTCTCTCGATCGGCCCGTCCGGGGGTCCCGGGCGACGTCGGACTGGAGCGAGACGTCCAACCGCCGCTCGGTATCGTCGCGATAGACCCAATCGGGGAGCGTCTCGTGCTGTGCGAACAGGATCTTGAGAAAGGGGATGACCGACGTGATGCTGGCCGTGTAAAAGACGCTGATGCCCACGACCGAGAAGCACGCCATTACGATGTAGCGTTTGTGCGGCCAGACGAACTCCAGCCCACGACGGAAGTGCGGCAGAAACGTGCGGTCCTTCTTGGCCATCGCCTCGCGGGGACCCCGGTTGCGTCGAGAGACTCACATCACCGCGCCAAGACGCATCATACCATGCCGACGCCCATCGGGCTATCGAACCGGTGGCGGCGTTCGATCAAGGGGGCGCCGAACGCAACCGGAGGTCAGTCCTCGTACAGATCGTCGATCTGTTCCTGGTAGCGCTTCAGGGCCTGGCGGCGGCGGATCTTCATGCTGGGTGTCAGCAGGCCGCTCTCGATCGAGAACGGCTCGGGCAGCAGAACGAACTTGCGGACCTGCTCCCACGGCGACAGGCCCTTGAGCGCCTCATCGACGTACGATTGGATCAGGCCGACTAACATCGGGTCGTTGACGGCCTCGGCGGGCGGCTTCTTGTCCAGATTCATCTGCTCGGACAGCTTCTCGACCGCCGCCCACTCGGGCACGATCAAGGCGGACAGGAACTTCCGCTGGTCGCCGATGACCATGACCTGATCGATCAACGCCACTTGCGACAGCTCCGCCTCGATCAGCTGCGGCGCGATGTTCTTGCCCGAGCTGCTGATGATCAGGTCCTTGATGCGGTCGGTGATGACGATAAAGCCTTCGTCGTCGATATGACCGACGTCGCCGGTGTGGAGCCACCCGTCGATGATGGTCTTGGCGGTCTCCTCGGGCATTTGCCAGTAGCCCTTCATGACGTGTCGGCCGCGGATCAGGACCTCGCCGTCGTCAGCGATCTTGATTTCGGCCTCCGGGATCGGCGTGCCGACCGTTCCGGTCCGGTAGCGATCCGGCTGGTTAAACGACGTGATCGCCGTCGACTCGGTCAGGCCGTAGCCCTCCAGCAGCTTGATCCCCGCATCGAGGTAAACGCTGGAGATTGCCCAGGGCAGCGGCGCACCCCCGCTGATCAGCCACTCCAACCGAGGGCCGAATAACTGGCTGAGCTTGGCCCGCTGTTCGGAGGGCGGCAGCATACTCGTGGCCGCGAAGATCTTCTCGAAGATCCGCGGCACGGACGTCAGCCAGTGCGGATGGAGTTGGCCGATCCGCTTGATCAGCACCTCATGGTTCTCGGCCAGGGCGACGTGCGCGTCGCCCATCATGGAGATGAAGTGATCGGCCATCCGTCCCATGCTGTGGCTGAGCGGCAACCAGCTTAGCAGGACTTGTCCCTGACGATGCCCCAGGCTCGCCCGGACGCGGTCGCACAGGAACAGGACGTTGTCGTGGGTCAGCACCACCCCCTTGGGCACGCCGGTCGTGCCGCTGGTGTAGATGATGGTGGCCAAGTCGTCGCGGGTGACGGCCTGCTCGCGCTGACGCTGCTCGTCGGCGATCTTGTCGGTCTCGGCCATGCCGCGCGCGACGAGGTCGTCGTAGAGCGCGACCTCCTGCTTGCCGGGCCAGTCGACCGGCTCGAACGAGATCACCCGCTCGATGGCGTCGAGCTTGTCGATCTCGGGCGCGAGTTTGTCGGCCTGTTCCTGGTCCGAGATGATGAGCGTCTTGGACTGCGAGTCGATGATCTCATGCCGCGCCTGCTCGCCCGTCAACGTGGCGTGCAGCGGCACGGACACGCCCCCAGCGGCCAGGATCGCCACGTCCGTGACCCGCCATTCGTACCGGTTCGGACTGCTGAGCGAGACGTGCTCGCC
>CAYOGX010000620.1:0-3950 GCA_964403235.1 uncultured Planctomycetales bacterium
TTCTTCACCGATCAGCCGAACGACCGGATCCTGAAATGGGGCGTGGACGGCAAGCTGTCGACGTTCATGCAGCCGTGCGGTCGGTCCAACGGGCTCTGCTTCGACGGCAAGGGACATCTGCTGGCCTGCGCGGATGAGAAAAACCAGTTGTGGTCCATCGATTCGGCAAGAAAGGTCGTCGTGCTGGTCAAAAGGTACAAGGGCAAGCTGCTCAATGGCCCCAACGACCTGTGGGTCCGGCCCGACGGTGGCATTTACTTCACGGATCCGTTCTACAAGAGACCGTACTGGAAACGAGGCCCGACCGAGCAGGACGGGCAGTGCGTCTACTACCTCACGCCCAACCGAAAGGAACTGCGACGAGTGGCCGACGACCTCGAGCAGCCCAACGGCATCATCGGCACGCCGGACGGCAAGACGCTCTACGTGGCCGACATCCGCGCACGCAAGACCTATTCCTACGAGATTCGGACGGATGGGTCACTTGCCAACAAGACGCTGTTCTGCGAAATGGGTTCCGACGGCATGACCATTGACAGCGAGGGGAACGTCTATCTGACGGGCAAGGGCGTGCCGGTGTTTGACAAGACCGGCAAGAAGATCGAACACATCGACGTTCCCGAGCGGTGGACTGCGAACGTCTGCTTCGGTGGCAAAGACCGACGGACGCTGTTCATCACTGCCAGCCAAGGGCTGTACGCGATCCGGATGCGGGTGAAAGGCGTTGGGAGCCAGTGAGGCCCGGTCCCCCCGGCCGGCAATGCGCCTATCGCTGGTGGCCAATCACTGCGCGCATGCCGTCGTAAGCGACCTCGATGCCATGTGGGTTCAGGGCGGCTTCGAGCTCATGGTGCAACAGGCCCCCGTTGTGACTGAAGTGGGTGGCGATGGCGCGGGCGGACGGGGCGAGCTGGCCCTGCTTGCGAAGCCGCTCGACGACGTCGATGACGCCGTCAACGCCCAGGTGGCTGTCGTACCCGCCCAGCCGGCCGTTCGTGCAATCGAGACTGATCGCGTCGAGCACGCGGCCTTGGAGCCATGTCCAGGTTGCCTCGGGAAAGTAGCCCGTGTCGTTGGCCTGCAAGTACGTCTTGCCGTCTGACTCGAAATGGTAGAACAGGCACTGCTGGTCTTCGACATGGTTGGCCAGCAACGGGGTGATGGTGCACGCGCCGATCTCGAACGGTTCGCCGGGCCGGGCGAGGTGCAGCTCGAGACCGAAGCTCCGCCGAATCTCCTGATCGTCGTCGCACCGGACCGCCTGACGGATCCACTCGAGGGCCTCGGCGTTGGCCCAGATGGGCAGCGGTCGGTCCATGTCGCGGTGGGAGAACGGCGGGCCGGTGAAGTGGAACTCCCCGGCGGCCAGATGGTCCAGGTGCGCGTGCGTCACGACGAAGCCGTCCAGATCGGCCAGCCGCAAGTCATACCTCAGCGTGTGAAGATAGAGGTCCGGGCCGGGATCGACCAGGATCGATCCGTCGACGAGGACAGACGGTCGGGTGCGGATGTTCTTGCCGCCAGCCTCGACGGCGCGTCGGCAGTGCTCGCAAGCGCAGAACAGGGCGGGCCAGCCTTCGGCGGCCGATGTGCCCATGAACAGGATCTCCATGGCCTGGGCCTCCTACCAGACGGCCCCGATCATAACGGGTGGTCGGCTGCCTTTCGAGCATGAGGTATGGGGTCCGTGCGAAGGCGCCGGGCCAGCGAAACCGGGGGCCGACCGTGTCTGGCCTATCCTGAGCCGGGCTTGACCGGATTCGGTCACATTTCCTGGGAGAACGGACCAGAGGTCCCCACGCATTTGGCACTGGGGCATTTTTTCTTCGTCCGATAAAGGCTCGATTTGAGACCTGTGCCACGTGTCGAGAGCGCCTATGTTCCTGATTCTGCGCGAATTAGGCAAGAATCAGGCTGATTTTGGCCAGAGACCTGCGCGATTCAGTCAAATTTCGGTCAAGCTTCGTCTTGCATAGGCGGCGTTCTTCCGATATATTTCACAGAGAGAGCGAGAATGATCAGCGACGAGCGACGACAACGGCTGGCTGAACTGATCGCCGAGCGGGGCATCGTCGACGTGGCCACGCTGGTCGGACGGTTGGGCGTGTCGGAGTCGACGGTCCGCCGGGACCTGGCGCAGCTCGACGAGGACGGGTTGGTCAAGCGGACGCACGGCGGGGCGGTGTTTATCTCCGACCGGTTCAGCGCGCTCAACTACGCGGCGCGTGCGTCGACGGCGGAGGCGGAGAAGCGGGCCATCGCGCGTGCGGCGGCTGGGCTCGTCGACGACGATGAGGTGGTTCTAATCAACGGGGGCACGACCACGTACGAGGTGGCACGCGAGTTGTTAGGCCGGCCGATGCGGGTCGTCACCAACTCGCTGCCCATCGCCAACCTGTTCGGGGCCGCCCCCGAGGTGGAGCTGACGGTTGTCGGGGGGTATCTGTACCCCCGCACCGGTGTGATGCTCGGACCGGCAGCCAAGGGGGCGCTCGAGACCGTGCATGCCAACAAGGCCGTCATGGGCTGTGCGGGCGTCACAGAGCGAGGGTACTTCAACGCGAACGCCCTGATGGTCGAGGTCGAGCAGCAGATGATGAAGTGCGCGGACGAGGTGATCCTGGTGGTGGACTCGTCGAAGTTCGGTCGGGCGGCCTTGGCGCGGATCGGTGAGCTGTCCGAGGCGGACTACCTGATTTGCGACGAGGGGCTTGAGCCTCGGTGGCGGGAGATGGTTCGTTCGGCCGGCGTCACGCTGACGCTGGCGCCGATGGCGTTAGATTCAGAACCTTCGGCGGAGGACGACACATGATTGCCCCTGCGTCTCGTGTCAATCGAAGCGACGTCGAACGGATCGTCCGCGAGCTGGTGACCCGCCGGTTTGGCGAGCTGACGGCTGCTAGGGGCGCGGCGCCCGAGCTGGTGGTCAACATCTCGGCCAGGCACATGCACATCACGCAGGAGGACCTGGAGGTTCTGTTCGGACCCGGGTCGGCCCTGACGGTGATGCGGACGTTGCACCAGGAGGGCGAGTTCGCGAGCGAGCAGACGGTGACGCTGATTGGGCCGCGGCACCGGATGATTCCGAATTTCCGAATCCTCGGGCCGTGTCGCGGCCACACGCAGGTGGAGTTGGCGTTTACCGATGCGATCGCCGTAGGCATTGACGCGCCGGTCAGGATGAGTGGGAACGTCGCCGGGACGCCCGGGTGTCTGATCCTGGGTCCGAAGGGCCACCTTGCGTTGGAGCAGGGCGTGATTCGTGCGCAGCGTCACGTTCACCTGAGCCCGGCCGAGGCTGCGTACTACGGCGTGACCAACGGCGACCCGATGCGTCTGATGGTGGACCATCCGACGTGCGGTGTGGAGATCGGGGGGGTGATCGTTCGGATCAAGGAGGGGCTCAAGTGCGAGGTGCATTTGGACACGGATGAAGGCAACGCGTGCGACCTGCCGCACGCGACGAAGGTGGAACTGGTCAAGGCGTAGGTCTTGGCCCGAGTGGTTTTCGACGGCCCGCGCGGTTGGGCCGTCGGCCGGCGGAAGCCGGTTTCTACGGTGCCGATTTCGGCAGTGGAGGCATCTATGGCAGCATTAGAAGCACTGGGCATGGTCGAGACCCGCGGGATGGTGGGCTCGATCGAGGCGAGCGACGCCATGCTCAAGGCCGCAAACGTCCGGCTGGTCGGGTACGAGCGGGTAGGACGCGGGTACGTGACGAGTTTCGTCAAGGGGGACGTGGCCGCGGTCAAGGCCGCCATTGACGCCGGGGCGAACGCGGCCGGCAAAGTGGGCGAGGTCGTCAGCGTACACGTGATCCCCAGGCCACATGAGGAACTCGACCACATGCTGCCCGCAAACAGCGGGTCGGGTCGCGGTGGCAAGGGCGGACAGGGAGGCAAATGATGAACGACGCGATCGGCATGATCGAGACGATGGGGTACGTCGGC
>CAYOGX010000621.1:0-3949 GCA_964403235.1 uncultured Planctomycetales bacterium
ACGTCCGGGTCCTCGTTGCACAGGCTGCCGTACTTGTAGCACTGCTCCTGGAAGACGTTGGGATTGATGGCCCCGATCTGGACGCCCAGACGCTTGGCGCAATCCAGAACGGACTGATCGAATCCCTTGGGGAAATCCCACAGCACGTGAACGGCCACGGTCGGACAGATGCCGCTGTACTTGTGTACCTGCGCGGCGTCTTGGAGCTTCTCTTCCAACGTCCGGGCGGCCGAGGGCTGATGGAACTTGCCGAACCGTGTCCCGGTATCGCCGAAGCCCCAGCTCGGCGTCTCGATGGCCAGCGCCTTCAACCGGGCGCTGACCGCCTTCGGATCACCGCCGCTCTTCGAGATCCCGTCCAACAACCGCTTCGCGTGCTCGACACTGTCGCTCATAGGTTGAGTCCCTTCCGTTCGCGTTCGCAGACGACCCGTGCCGGACCCCTGCCGCATAGGCTACCCGCCGCGGACGCGGGACGCCAGGCGCCGGTCGGGCCGCGTCCTGGGCGTCATGCCCCCCAGCGGCGGCCCATAGTCAAAGCCCTGCCGTTGACCTTGACGCTCGGAACGGACCGGGTAGGCTACCCGGTGACATCAATCGATACCAGGCAACTCAGACGGGCGTACGAGACATGTGACTTCGTCACGACCCCGAATCCGCAAGCCGCCACCCCGGGGGGCGGAGCGGACCGGTGACGTTCTCCGCCAAGACGCTTCGTGCTTGCGTTGGCAGTCCGTGGCTGACGCTGACCCCGATCCTGGCGATCGCGCTGGCGTTTCGATTCTATGACCTAGACGCGATCACCCTGATACTCGACGAGATGCATGACGTGCCCGTGGCGGTTTCTCACGGCCACCACTTCAATCCGTTCGACTTGCCCGAGGCGCTCGCGCGCGAAGACCGCAGCCAGGCGAGCCAGGCCCGCTTGCCCTATTATCTGACGGCGGTAAGTGTCGCGTTGTTCGGCTCGCCGATCTTGGCCTGGGCGGTCTCGGTCGCGGCAGTGGGTCTGGCCTGTGTCGTGTTCGCCCTGGCCGCGCCGCCGCCGATCGGGCGCTGGGGAGCACTGGTGCCGGTGGGCTGCGCCGTGTTGATCGTCGCTCTTCTGGGATGGCCCCGGCCCGCCGCAGGCGAGCTCGTCGCCGCTCGGAGGGCAGCCGCCCTGTTTGGGGTGGCGGGCGTGGCGGCGTCTTATGCGCTGGGTCGGACGCTTTTCGGCCACTGGGCCGGACTGTTCGCCGCCGGAACGCTCGCGGTGTCCACGATGGACATTGGAATGTCCCGCTGCGCGGTGACCTCTGGCGATTCGTTTGTGGCCGCCTTCTTCACGATCGCGCTGTGCCTGCTGTATCGATCCGTCCGACGCGGGAGCGGACGGGCGATGATGGGCTGCGCCGCCGCCTGCGGCCTGGCTATTGGGTCGAAGCTGAGCGCCGCCCTGCTGTGGCCAATCACCGTTGCCTATGCGATCGTGGTATGCGTCGTGCCAATGCCCACACGCGACGGACCCGTACGCGATGCCAACCTGCGGCGGTTGCGGTGGGCGACTCTCCTTCACGGTGCACTGCTGGGACCGCTTGCGCTGATCTTCTTCTTCTCCGCCCTGTTCGGGAGTCCACATCCCACGGCACGTTTCGCGCTCTGGCTGGCGGCGTTGGGGGTATACGTCTTCGGGCTCATCCGCTTGATCGACTCGCCCTGGACGATCTCCCAGCGGCATCTCCCGTGGTTCGTGTTCAACGTCTGCGCCGGCGGCGCGGTCGTCGCCGGTTTCAGCACGCCCTACCACCTGCGGATCGGACCCGTCACCGGCATGCTCCAGTGGTGGGGCGAGTGGGCCGCGATGGAAGGCGTCATCCGAACCCCCTTGCGGGACCTGCTCGACATCCCCAAGGTCCTACTGGTCCGTGCGCAGATCCCCGTCAATCTGTTGGCACTGGGCGGGCTGATCTGGGCGTGCCAGCGACGCCTCTTCGACCGCGGGGGCCTGGTCCTCGTTACGGTCGGCATCTACGCCTCCGCCGTCGCCCTGCTCACCTGGAAGAGTCTGAACTACCTCATGCCGCTCCTGCCGCTTGTCCACGTCCTCGCGGGAGGCGCGGTCGTGGCGGTCTTGCAGTTCCTCAGTCAGCGGAACGTGTGGGGCACGGTCGCGGCCGCCGCTGTCGTGTGCGCATCCGTGATCGCCCACACGGCCGAAGCCATCCGGGTTCACCCGCACTACGTGCTGGACGGCCACGGGTCGAAACGCTACCTGAGCTTCCAGGGCCAACTCCAGCCCACCGTCCTTCACACCCAACCGCTGCGGCCCGCCGTCCAGTGGCTCGCCGCCAACGCCGCCCCCGATGCGCACGTCGCCGTGTTCTTCCCCGTCATCTTCCCAACCAAGCTCAAACAAGAGGTATTGGGCTACGCCCTCGACGTGATCCACTTCGAAGCGCAACGATCCCCCCGAGCCCGGGCCAAGCAGCTGACCTTCGACATGATCGACACCCCCCAAGACCTGGGCCCCGCCGATTACGTCCTGTTGTTGTGCTGTCACCCGGGATATGTACGCCAACACCTGCGCGCGTTCGAGCAGACGCTCGAGGTCCGCCAACACGGCGTCCCCGGCGCGTGGGTCTTCCAGCGCCGAGTGCCATCGCGGCCCGCCACGGACCCAGGGGCCTCGTCCGCGCATCGCAAATGAGCTGGCTACACCTCCGGAAGCACGTACGGCTTGCGGTAGTCGCGTGTCAGGTATTTGCTAGCTTCGGCGTCGCCGGTGAAGGTCTCGGTCTTGGCGTCGAAGACGAGTCGGCGGTGCAATCGGGTCGCGATGTTCCCCAGATGGCACATGACGGCCGTCTTGTGGCCATCCTCGATGTCCGCGTTGGGACGCTCGCGGCTCTTGACGCATTCGACGAAGTTCCGGACGTGATCGCTTAGAGGCGTCTTGCCTGGTTTCTTGAATCCGTCCAGGTGCGTTTCTTTCTTGTTCTTTGGCTCCGGGCGCACCTCCCACCCGCTGCGATTGACCATCAGGGCGGCCTGATCGCCGTAGAAGGCCGTGCTCGTCGTGCCGTCCCTCCCATGCGACGACCACTGCCGCAGCTCCCACACGACGCTCAGGTTCGGGTAGTCAAACAAGACGACCTGCGTGTCTGGCGTTTCGCGGTCGTCGAGGACGAACAGCCCGCCCGTGGCGGACACGGCCGTCGGATAACCCAGATCGAGCGCCCACATGACGATGTCGAGATGGTGAGCGGCCCAGTTGCCCATCTCGCCCGTGCCGTAGTCCCAGAAGAAGTGCCAGTTGTAGTGGAACCGGTTGGGGTTGAACGGCCGCTTCGGCGCCGGGCCCAGCCACAGGTCGTAGTCAACGGTCTTGGGTGGGGCGCAGTCGAGCGGGTTTCCGATCTTGGCCCGACGGAAGATCACCCCCGCCTTGGCCAGCCCGATCTTGCCGAGCTGGCCGCTGCGGACGAACTCGACGGCCTGTTGATAGTGCTCGGCGCTGCGTTGGTGGCTGCCCACTTGGACGACGCGTTTGTGTTTTCGGGCGGCGTCGACCATGGCCCGACCCTCTTTGACGTTGTGGGAAGCGGGCTTCTCGACGTAGACGTCCTTGCCCGCCTGGCAGGCCATCACCGTCGCGATCGCGTGCCAGTGATCGGGCGTGGCCACGATCACCGCGTCGACGTCCTTGGCGTCGAGCACGGTGCGGAAGTCGCGGACCCGCTTGGGCGCCTTGCGCTGGATGCGTTTGACCTGTTCGGCGCATTCGGGCCGGATCCCGTCGTCCGGATCGGCCAGCCAGGCCACCTCGGCTTGTCTGTTCGACAGGAACTGGATCATGTCGTTGTGGCCCTGGTTTCTCAAGCCGATCACGCCGATCGTGATCCGCTCGCTCGGTGGGACGCGCGACGACCGTCGCCGCCGCTCCTGCCCCGGGACCGGGGACGCCGCG
>CAYOGX010000622.1:0-3949 GCA_964403235.1 uncultured Planctomycetales bacterium
ACCGACGACATGACCGCCGCCGCCACCGCGCCCAGACCGATGGTGGCCACGATCGGCGGTGTGAGGTACTGCAGGACATACGGCAACACGAGCGCCGCCTGCGGCGGCGCGCCCGCACCGTTGGCGGTCCAGTCCACCGTCGAGCCGATCGCGCCGATGATCACCGCCGGTAGCGCCAAGACCACGCACCCGAACCCGGCGAACACCGACAGCCTGACCGCGCTGCTCGCGTCGCGACTGGCCAGCACTCGCTGGAAGTAGACCTGCCAGGGAATACCGCCCAAAATCAGCAACAGCGCCAGGTCCATCCAATACCAGATCTGATGACCCCAGCCGGCGCCGCCGGACCACGCCGCCAGCGGCGGAAGCGGCGAGGCGGCCGCACCGAACCGCTCGCCATAGCGAGCCAGCACGTTCGACAGGCCACCCGCGTGCTCGAGCGCAAACGGGATCGCCACGCCCAACCCGAACAAGATGCAACAGAGTTGTACGATGTCCGTGTAAGCGACTGACCACAGTCCGCCCAGCATCGTGTACGCGATGGCGATGGCGGCGGAGATCAAGATGGCTGTCGTGAAGTCAAATCCCAGGATCGTGCCGAACGTCGTGCCCAACGCGGTCAGGATGGCCGCGCTCCAGAACACCTCGCCCACCAGGGCGGCCAGGAATAAAACGGCGGGCACCTGCTTGCCGTAGCGGCGCTCGAACGGATCGAGCAGCGTCGTGAACCCCAACCGCCGCATCTTGCGTGCGAAGAACAGCCCGCCGAGCACGAGGCTCAGCGCGTAACCCCACGGCGCCTGCGCCCAGACGAGTCCCCTGGCCGAATCGTAGACAGCCTCGGCCGTGCCGTTGATGTAGCCCCCGCCCACCCAGGTAGCCGTCATCGTGAAGATGCCGATGAGCAGGGGCATGCGTCGTCCGGCGACGAGGAACCCGGCTGACCCGCCGTCGTCGGTCCGCCGTCGGCTCGCATAGACGCCGACCGAGAACACCAGCGCGTAGAAAGAACCGATTGAGATCAACCCGGCGGCCTGTGTCATGGTCAGAACCGACCCCTTGAGGTCTACCCTCGACCGGGTCACGATCATAGGCGCTGCGCGGCGATCTGAAAAGCGCCACGCCCGTAGTCCGGATCGGCGCCAATGCATTTGCCCCGATGGCTTGACAGACAAGAACGTCAATTCAGACAATGAGAGACAGTGGTCAGCTCAGGTTGCGATGGCCGGAATGATGGGCAAAGGCAAGGGCAAAGACAAACCGTCCAAGAAGGGGCAGCAGAAAATCCGCGTCCACTTCCGCAGCAACCGACTCACGCCGGGACGTGAGAAGGGCTGGACGCAGTGGTATCGGGAGGGCCGCTTCGAGCAGGAAGACGAGGTCACCGAAGAACGCCTCAGCCGCAAGGGCGAGCTGAGCCGCAAGCGCACCATCATCGTCGACGACGAAGGAGAGCCCGTGGCCGCACCGGCCGACGAGCAGCGTCGTGGACTGGTGCTGGCGGTCCGCGGCCTGATTGCCGAGGTCGACGACGGGCAGCGTATCTGGCCGTGCTCCGTTCGGCGGGTCCTGCGGACGCGCCTCATCGAGCGTCGCAATCCGTTGGCCGTCGGCGACCACGTCTGCCTTACGGTGGTGGCCGACGAAGACGGCGTCGATCGGGAGGGCGTGATCGAGTCGGTCGAGCCGAGGCGGACCCAGTTGAACCGCCGCTACGGCGATCGGGAGCACACGATTGCCGCGAACGTAGACCAGGTGGTCATCGTGGCCTCGGCCAACCTGCCGCCGCTCAAGCCGCACCTGATCGACCGCTACCTGGTGGCGGCCTCGATCGGCGAGCTGCATCCGGTTGTCTGCATCAACAAGATCGATTTGGACGACGGTCAGGCCCTCGAGGTCCTGGAGGTCTATCAGCAATTGGGCTTCGACGCCATCGCGACCAGCGCGGTGACGGGCCAAGGGGTCGACGAACTGGCCCGGCGACTCGAGGACAAAATCTCGGTGCTCGCCGGGCAAAGCGGCACGGGCAAGAGCTCGTTGCTGAACGCCATCCAACCCGATCTGAAACTCCGCGTCCGCGAGGTCAGCGAGGACACGCTCAAGGGTCGGCACACCACCTCGACGGCCGAGCTGCTGCGGCTCGAACAAGGTGGATACGTCGTCGACACCCCCGGCATCCGGCAGTTCGAGATGACGGGCATCGAGCCGGGCGAGCTGGAGGCGCATTTTCCCGATTTCGAGCAATGGCTTGTGGACTGCAAGTACCCCGACTGCGCGCATACCAACGAAGACGAGTCCGACTGCGGCATCAAGCAGGCGGTCCTCGACGGCAAGATCTATCCGGACCGCTACGAAAGCTACCTGCGGATGTTGGACGAGCTGATCGAGCTGGACGCCGCCCGCCAGACCCGCCAGGCGCGAACGACGGAAGAGTAAACGCGCGATCCCCTCGGCGCGTAAGCTGCGCTCGGGTGGCACGGTCAAGGTCTGACCCGCTAGGGTCGAACCTTGGCCGTGTTGACAAGGACATGCGAATCCCCACGGCCAAGCCACGCCTCGTTCCTCGGCGGAGCTTGACCGTGCCGCCCCTCCGCGAGCGGGGGGCACCCGGCGCTTAGCCCCGTCGCGCGCGACGGGGCAGGGGCCGCACGCGGCACCGCTAAACGACCCCATGGGCATGCTTGATGGCGTTCAGTCCGTCTTGCGAACGGCAAGGCGGTAGATCGAGCGGCCCTGACGGAGGTACTTGATCTCGAAGTTGGTGTCGGTCCGTTCGTCAATCGTGCCGTAGTCGGGATCCTCGAAGTCGGCCGGCTCGAGACGCGGGTGGTTCGTCAGGAGGTGTCGGATCAGGTCGAAGTACTCGGCGTGATCGCTCTGGACGGCCCAGCGCGCGTCGGGCCGCAGCGCGCGCACGGCCGCGTCGACGAATTCGGGCGTGAACAGCCGCCGCTTGTGATGACGCTTCTTCGGCCACGGGTCGGGGTGGTAGACGTGCAGGGCGCTGAGGACCTCGGCGGGAAACTGGTGGATGATCAGGTGCCGGGCGTCGGTGCGGATCAAGCGGACGTTGGTCAGCCCCCACCGGCGGAACCGGTCGGCGGCGTACCGGTAATACTTGTTCGCCCACTCCAACCCGAGGTAGTTCCGGTCGGGGTGCTCGCGGGCCCGGCGGAGCAGAAACCCGCCCTTCCCACAACCGATCTCCATCTCGACGGGACCGTCCCTGCGGAACAACCCGAGCACATCCAGCACCTGCCCGATGCCGGGCGGGTCGACCAGGATGTCCTCCAACGTCACCATATGGTTTGATGATGACGAACCCGCTCGGTCCGTGTCAACCAGCGACGGGAGGTACGGCCAACCCACACAACACGGCCAAGGCGTAGGGGCGGCAGCCTGCTCGGGTCGCCGCGGTCGGGTCCGCGTTGACACCTGCGCGCAACGCCATTTATAATTCCCCCATGGTGGTGTCCTGATGGACCTTGAGCGGGTCAAAGCCGTGGCGAGAGGCCTGACATTCCGTTGGCATTTGTGGGCTTCGCTCGTGCTGGTGGGGCTGTGTGGGCCGTCCTGTCAGCACGGGATGGGGTGGGGCGGCGGTGGGGGACCGGTCGATCCGGACGCGATGTCGCTGCTCCTGCCCGTCAAGATCAAGATCCACAGTTTCACCAAGGTCAAGCCGCTGTTCGGCAGCAGCCTTCCCAACGGCATCGAGGTGTGGCTGGAGCCGCTGGACCGCTTCGGGGACGTGGTCAAGATCGTCGGGGAGCTGTACTTCGAGCTCTACAACTACAAGCCGGCCTCGGGCGACCGGAAGGGCGAACGGATCGAGTTCTGGGAGGTCCGTATCGCCACATCGGCCGAGCAGCAGCAGTATTGGGATCGGGTCGCGCGGATGTACCAGTTTCCCCTGGGGTGGGACTTCGCCCCGCCCCCCGGAAAGAAG
>CAYOGX010000623.1:0-3947 GCA_964403235.1 uncultured Planctomycetales bacterium
AACGGGTCTGATCCGTGACGACGCGCTGACGTTGCTGCGGTCCGCCGGCGGTCGGGCCAAGACCGCCATCGTCATGCACCACTGCCGCGTCAACGCCGACCGGGCCGAGGAGCTACTGCAACGGCATGATGGCTTGATCTATCGCGTCCTCGAGGAAACGGATCGATCCGAGTAGCCAGTGAGTTCACGTTGTCACTCGTCTGCGTCCAATGCCTACTCGCGTTCTCATGCTGATCACGGACCTCAAGACGGGCGGCGTGCCTCTGCACGTCTACCGTCTGGCCACGTCGCTCGATCCACACGAGTTCGACCTCCAAGTCGCCTGCCTGTCCCCCCCCGGCGAGGTGGCCGCGATGCTCAATGACGCTGGCATCGAGACGTTCGCCTGCGGCGCACGGACACCGTGGGACGCACGGGCGCTGTGGCGGCTCGCGCGAGTCATCCGTGGGCAGCGACCTGATCTGGTCCACGCGTTTTTGTTCCACGCCAACACCGCCGCCTGCCTGATCGGCCCGTTGGTCGGCGTGGCACCGGGCCGGATCATCACCGAAATCCAGACCGTCGAGATCGATCGACCGTGGCACCTGGCGGTCGGCGGCTTGAGTTCGCGCCTGTGTCGATACGTCGTCGGTAACTCGCCCGCCGTCGTCGATCACCTGCAGCGGGCGGGGCACGTCCCGGCCGCTCGGCTGAAACTCATCGTCGGCGGCGTGGACCCGGACCGATTCGCCGACGCAATCCCCGTCGACCGCGGATCGCTCGACGTTCCGGACGATGCGTTTCTGTTGCTGTGGGTCGGCCGGTTGGATCCCGTCAAGGGTCTGGACGAACTGATCGACGCCGTTGCCCTGCTGAACGATTCGCGAATCAGACTGGTGCTGGCGGGCGAGGGCCCCTACGAGTCAACCACCCGCCGTCGGGTGGCCGACGCCGGTCTGACCGACCGCGCGCGGTTCCTCGGCCGGCGAGGCGACGTACCTAACCTGCTGGCCAGTGCCGACATGTTCGTGTTCCCCTCGCGAACCGAGGGGCTGCCGAACGCCCTGCTCGAGGCGATGGCCGCCGAGCGACCCATCGTCACCACCGACGTGGCCGGCTGCCGCGATCTGATCGCCGACGGGCAAACCGGACTGCTCGTGCCCCCGCGCCAACCAGCCCAACTGGCCGACGCCATCCGCCGACTGATCGACGACGCCGACCTCGCCGCCCGGCTCGGCCGCGCCGCCAAGCTGCACGTCACCGATCGCTACAGCTTCGCTGCAACCGTCGCCAAGTATGCGATGCTATACCGTCAAACCGTCGACGGATGAGCGCCGATCAGCGCCGCGACCGTAAGGGAACGGTCGCGGTCCTGATCGACGCTGGTGCACCGAACGCGTACCCGACGTCACGCCAGCATTCAATCGAGCGATTTCAGATTAGCCGCGATTCTGTCCCGCTTGGCCTGGAGCTCGGCGAGGCGCTCGCGCTCGCGTTGAACCACGTCGGCCGGTGCGCGCGACGTGAACGCCTTCTTGCCTAGCTTGCCTTCGACCCGCCCGATCTGTGCCTCGACCTTGGCGATCTCGCCGGCCAGACGCTCCTTCTCCCTGGCCAGGTCAATCAGGTCGCCGAGCGGGACATAGACCTCGGTGGTGGCGTCGATCACCTGGACGGCCGAGAACGGCGGACGCGCACGGTCCGGTCCAACGTTGAGCGAGTCGCACGTGGCGAGCAGCTTGACGAACTCGCCGTGCTGGCCGATCAGCGCCGTCGTCGCCTGGTCGGTCTTGACCGCCGCCTGTGGCACCGTGCGGATGGACGATTTCTTCTCCTGGCTGCGGATGTCGTTGACGCGCGCCCGGATGTCGCGGATCGCGCGGATCACGCCCTGGAGCTTCTCCATCTCGGCCTCCACGACCTGGTCGCGCCACGCCGCCTTCGCCGTCGGCCATGCGGCCGCAACCAGCGCGGGGCCGTGTTCCGCTGGCGCCTCGATCCCACGTGCCGGCGCGGCCTCATTCAGCTGCTGCCAGAGCGCCTCGGTCACGAACGGGATGAACGGGTGCAGCAGCCGAATCACCTGATCGAGCACCCATGCCAACACCTGTTGCGCCGCCCGCCGGTCCGGACCCTCCGAACGCAGCCGCAGCTTGGCCATCTCCACGTACCAGTCGCAGAAGTCGTTCCAAAAGAACCGATAGGTCGGCATGACCGCCTCGGCGTAGTGGTACTTGCCCAACTCGTCTGTGACCTTCTCGATGCAGCCCGTCAGCCGCGAAAGGACCCATCGGTCCTGCAAGTCGAGCGCGGCCGTATCGAGCGGCCGAGGCGCATACCCCTCCAGGCTCCGCAGCACGAAACCGGTCGCCGCCTGCCAGAGCTTGTTGCAGAAGTTCCGACCGACGTCGAATTTCTCCGACGCCACGATCCCGATCGGCTCGTCGGGATCGGGATCGAACAACGGGCTCGACGGCTGGAACGCCTTCTTGCAGCCAGGACACATCAGTCGGCGTTCGCTGCGGTGCTTGGGCTCCTGTGGGATCAAATGGTCGCAGTGCGGACAAACGTAGGCGACCGGCATCCGCACGTCCTGCGTCTCGGTCGTCATGTAGGCGATACTGAACCGCGTCGCGTCCGCCCCGTATCGCTCGATGATCTCCACGGGATCCACGCCGTTGCCCTTGGATTTGCTCATCGTCAGGCCGTCGCCGTCGAGGATCTTCGGATGCACGTACACGTGGTGAAACGGGACCTCGCCGATGTTATACAGGCCCGTCATCACCATACGGGCCACCCACAGCGTGATGATGTCCCGCGTGGTAATCAGGACGCTGCCCGGGAACCAGTATCGCAGCTCAGGCGTGTCGTCCGGCCAGCCCAGCGTGCTGTGGGGCCACAGGGCCGAGCTAAACCACGTGTCCAGCACGTCGGGGTCCTGCTCGATCCGCGCACCGAGCACGGCGTCGTCGGGCACTTCGCCTTCGCGCACGCAGATCATCCATCGCTCGTTGCCCGGGTCGTGCTGCCAGACCACGTCGTCTCGCCCGGCGAAGGCGGCCTGGAGCGCGGCCGCGTCACAACCGCTGGCATACCAGACGGGGATCCGATGTCCCCACCACAACTGCCGACTGATGCACCAATCGCGTTTCTCGCCGAGCCAATCGAGGTAGGTCTTGGCGTAGCGCTCGGGGAAGAACCGGACGCGCCCGTCGTTCACCGCGTCCATGGCGGCCTGGGCCAGGCCCGCGGCGGTCGAGCCGTCGGCCAGCTTCACGCCGCCGTCACGATCGCCCATCTGCACGAACCACTGCTCCGACAGGTACGGCTCGATCGGCGTCTTGCTCCGGTCGCTGTGCCCGACGTCGTGCTCGTAGGGTTCGATCTTGTCGATCAGCCCGTCGGCCTCGAGGGCGGCCACCACCTCGCGGCGGGCGGTCTCGCGGTCCAGGCCGGCGAACCGACCACCGTTCGTGTTGATCTCACCCTCGGGCGTCAGGATATTCACCATCTCCAGCCCGTTCCGCTGGCCGCAGTCATAGTCGTTCGGATCGTGCGCGGGCGTCACCTTCACGCAGCCGCTGCCGAACTCCATCTTCACCAGGATCGGGTCGGCGATGATGGGGATCCGGCGCGCCATCAGCGGGAGGATGCACGCCTGGCCGATCAGGTCCTTGTAGCGAGGATCGTCGGGGTGCACGGCCACGGCCGTATCGCCCAGCATCGTCTCCGGCCGCGTCGTGGCCACCACCAGGTAATCCCGCCCGGGCTTCGCGTCGGGTCCGGTGGCCGATCGGCCCGCGATGGGGTAGCGAATATGCCACAGGTGCGACTGGACGGTCTCGTGATAGACCTCGTCGTCGGCCACGGCCGTCTGCAGTTGCGTGTCCCAGTTGACCAGCCGCTTGCCGCGGTAGATCAGGCCGTCCTTGAACAACCTGAAGAACATGTGCCGCACGGCCCGTGCC
>CAYOGX010000624.1:0-3941 GCA_964403235.1 uncultured Planctomycetales bacterium
CGACGTGATCGTGCATGGGGCGAGTGGAATCCTTTACTGGGGGTCACATTTCCTGAAATCCGAGGCCTTTCGGGAGTCGATCTACGCACTGACGAGCGAACTGGCGGCGCTCCAACCATTCCTGATTACTTCGGACATCAGTGACGTAGCGGTCAAAGCGATCAAGAACCACGATCCGCAGGGAAAGCCTCGTGTGCGTATGTCGGCTAGACGCGTCGGCGACGACTGGCTGGTCATACTAGTCAACGAGGATTTGCGCCACCCCATGGATGTTGAGGTCTCGGGCCTAGCGGCACTGAACGGGCGGCGTTTGAGCCTGCTCTACGGCAAGGAAACCATAGCGATCGTCAACGGCGGCTTCGTTACGCGACTGCGACCGCTGGAGGTGAAGGTTCTTGCGACAGGTCAGAAGTGGGAAACGCAGCGCCGCAAGGGAAGGAACTTCGTGCATTAGGGGCGGGCTGAGGATGCGATGCCTCTGGGCTATGTGTCTGGCCCATTTTCTGGGCACAGGAGCGAGTCTGTGTTCTGGAGCAGCGCCCCTGGATCTCCCCTCGGGCGTCATGTTCAAGGCCCCGGCGCCGAGTGTCCTGAGCGCCGTGCCCTTCAACCCGGATGGGATCGTCGATGACGGCGTAATCGACGACCGGGAATGATTCAAGGCGGCGGCCTCGACCGGCTTCATCGGCAACCTATCCGCGCTGAGTGCGTCTTGGGACACGGGATTGACATGCGCTGGGTGCCCAAAGACCGGGGAAAACCAGACGTTGTGTCGGAGGTGGAACCGGTCCAACCTACCCGTCGGGATTCTCGCTTGACAGAGCGCGGCGAGGCAGAAGATAGTCCGAACCTGCTCGATATGGGATCGAGCCCAGCATGAATGGAGATAGCGGTGCAGGCCAGAGCTGTCGTCTTCCCCGAGCCGAACCGCGTGGCCGTCGAGCAGGTAGCGTGTCCGGACCCGGGTCCCGACGACGTCGTTGTCGACGTCACACACTCGTGGATCAGCAACGGGACGGAGGGTTCGTTTCTGCGGGGCGAACGCATTGCCGGCGACACCGCCTACCGCCAGGGCGACCCCTGGCCGTTCCCCATCGTGGCCGGCTACCAGAAGATCGGAACGGTCCAGTGGGTCGGCGACGCCGTCACGGACCTTGCCGTGGGCGAAACGGTCTTCTGTGCCCTGGGCAAAGTCGACGGCATGTTCGAGGCCATGGGCGGGCACGTGTCACCGTCGGTCAGCCCCCGCAACCAGATCTGGAAGCTCGGCCCTGACGTCGATCCCTTGGCCTGTGCCGGCCTGGTGCTCACGCAAGTGGGCTACAACTGCGGGGCACGACCGTCCGTCTCCGTCGGTGATGGTGGCGTGGTCATCGGCGACGGGCAGGTGGGCCACTGGGCCGCACAGACGCTCGCATGGCGCGGTGCGAACGTCGTCATGGTGGGCCGACACGACGAACGGCTCGCGAAGTTCGCCGCTTCGCCCTTCTCAGGCCATACCGTCAACAGCCGAACGGTCGACTGGGTCGAGGCGTTGCGGGCGCGACTACCCCAGGGCGTCCGGGTCGCCGTTGACACCGTGGGGTCGCTGGAGGCGATTGACGCCGTCCTGCCCCTGATGAAGCGCTTCGGCCATGTCGTCTCGGCCGGCTTCTACGGCACGGAGGACCGACTCGGCCTACAGGCGCTCCGAAATTGGGAACTGTCGCTGGATACCGTGTCCGGCTGGACACAGGAACGGATGGGCGCCACGTTAGCGCTCGTGACGGCGGGCCATCTGCAAACGCTGCCGCTCATCACGCACCGCTTCGGAGTCGACCGGGCGGCTGAGGCCTGGGCGTTGATCGAAAGCAAGCGCGAGCCCGTGCTCGGCGTCATCTTGGAATGGGCATCGCAGCCATGAACGACACCATGAAAGCGCTGCAGATCGCGGCCCCCGGTCGCGTGGAGTGGTCCAACGTGCCCACTCCGAAACCGGGACTTGGCGAGGTGGGGCTTCGCGTCGAGCAGGTCAACACCTGCCCGCATTGGGATCTGCACTTGATGGACGGTGTGCCGATGTTCACCGGCGGCACGATCGAGTACCCCTACACCCTCGCCCAGCCGGGACACGAGGCCGTCGGGCAGGTCGTGGAAGTCGGTCCAGATGTCGAGGACCTGTCGGTTGGACAGCGCGTGGCGTGCTGGAGGGACGCCGGCCACCACCGCCAGGGATGCTACGCCCAGTACGTGTGCATGTCGGCCCAGGACGTCCTGCCGCTCCCCGACGACGTCACGTGGGATCAGGCCACGTCGCTCGAGTTGGCCATGTGCGTGCAGGTCTCGTTCGAGCAACTCCTCCGCAACGGTGCGGTAGAGAACGCGCAGTTCGGTGTCGGCGGCCTGGGCCCGGCTGGCCTAGTGGCGGTCCAAATGGCCAAGGCCTATGGAGCATCTGAGATCGTCGGGATTGATCCCCTGGGGGCGCGGCGCGACATGGCCTTGAGACTCGGCGCCGATGCCACTGTCGCTCCGGACGACGATTGGCCGGCCGATCGTCACGGCAAGCACGGCCTCGACGCCGCCATCGACTGCACCGGGCTGAAAGCCTCGATCGAGTTCCTCATGGACCGTACGCGCCGAGCGGTGGCGATCTTCGGCGTGCTTCGTGAGGAGGTGGCGTACGGGTCGCGGCACTGGGCGGGCCTGTCGTTGATCGGTTACGAACCGCACCATCGGGCAGCCGCCGAGGCCGCGCTGGGTCTCGTCGCCGACGGCAAGCTCGACCTGGCTGCCCTGATCACTGAGAAGCTGCCGTTGTCGCAGTACGAAGAGGGCACCGAGAAACTGAGGCGCAAAGAGGCCGTCAAGATCTGCTATCTGCCTTGGGAAGCCTGACGCGACGCCGACGCACTGGCACGCTGTCGTCGGCTACGAAGTGGATTCAGACCGCGAAAGGAAGCACGGGGCAAGGCATGAACGACCGAGAGAGGTTTCGGCGGGTCATGTCGTACGAGCCCGTGGACCGTCTGCCCGTCTTGGCCCTGGAACCGTTCGAGCCCAGTGCCTTAGCCCGGTGGCGCCGTGAAGGCCTGCCGGAGGGGGCCGACCCGGTCGATTTCCTCGGCATGTCCCGGCTTGTCCATGTCCCGTGCAATCTCGATCCGATCCCAGCCTATGAGCCGACGATCGTTGCCGAGCACAAAGACTCCTACGACCAGGTCTCGGCGATGGGCGCGATCGTTCGACACCGCAGAGACGACCCGGAGATGTTCTACGGCCACATTGACCATCCGGTTAAGACACCTCAGGACTGGGAGCAGTACCGACGGCGCTTCGAGCCGGATACGCCCGGGCGCGTGCCGGCGGACTGGGCAGCAGAGGCCGGGCGTTTCAATGACTCAGAGGATCCCGTCGGCATTTGTCTGTTTCCCTTCTTCTTCCGCTTCGGGTTTTACGCCATGGGAATGGAGCGATTCTTGACGGCGCTCTACGACATGCCGGACGTGATCCACGGCATGTTCGAGTGCGTCAGTCGTCTGGCCATGGCAGCGATCGAGCTGGTCCCTAGCGATATGCGAATCGACTTTGCGCTGTTCGCCGAGGACTTGGCCGGCAAGAACGGTCCGCTGATTTCGCCTCAGACGTACGCGAAATTCTGGCATCCGCATCAGGACCCGATCATAGAGATGCTGAAGGACCATGAGGTGCCGGTCGTGTGCCAGTGGAGTTCGGGTCGGTTCCAGGAGCTGCTTCCGGGGATGTTGGCGCACGGATTCAACTGCGCCTGGCCATTGGAGGCGATCGCTGGAATGGACTCGCTTGCCCTTCGACGGGCGTTCGGGCCGTCGTTGCGACTGGCCGGCAATATCCCCAAGGAAGCGGTCATTGCCGGACCACAGGCCATCGACCGGGAGATCGACCGCCTGATGCCTCTCATCGAGGAAGGCGGCTTCATCCCG
>CAYOGX010000625.1:0-2031 GCA_964403235.1 uncultured Planctomycetales bacterium
GCGGTCCATGAAAGCTCGCGTCAAGCGCGTGACCACCGCCACCGAAGCGGTCAGCAGCAGCACGAGCGACCAGCCCGAGGTGGTCCTGGCCGATCTGGATCTTCCCGATTCCGACGATCTCGAGCTGGCCCGCCAGCTCAAGGACGAGTCCGACTGCGAGGTCATCCTCATGACGGGCCAGCCCTCGCTGGACCGTGCCATCGAGGCCATGCGGCTTGGCGTCCGCGATATGTTCCCCAAGCCGTTCGACCTTCGCCTGCTCGGCAAATCGCTCGAAGAGGCCCTCGACGCCCGCCGCCAACGCCATCGCGAGCAGCACCGCTACGACCGCCTCCGACGCGTCAGCAGCCACATCATCCGCGAGCGCAGGGTCCTCAAGCAGCGCGTCGACCTGATCTGCCGCGACCTGGTCGGCGCCTACCGCCGCCTGGCCGAGAAGGTCGTTTCTCGAGACGAGCCGTCCAACTGATTGGCCTGTCGGTCGATTCTGTGGCATCCAAACGGCAATCTACCAGATCACGTGGCTCGACCCGGTAGGCGTGGGGCGTGGTCGACGGTGGCGATCGAGCACGTCCAAAGCCTCGGCCGCCGCGTTGTCCGACGCGCCGGTCTTGACCTGCGGATCGATCACATCGGCCAGCTCCTGCGACATGCGACGGCGACCTTCGGGGGAGGCGAGCAGCTCGACGGCACGGGCGGCGATGGGCTCAGTGCTGCGATAGAAGGGCATGAACTCGGGCACGACCTGCCGGCCGGCCAGGATGTTCACCATGCAGAAGTACCGGGTGCGGATGAACCAGCGGCCCAGGAGGTGATAGCCCACACGCGAGGCGTTGTACATGACCACCATCGGGCAGTGATAGTAGGCCGTCTCCACCGTCCCCGTGCCGCTGGCGACCAGGGCCAGGTCGGCCGCGTTGATCACGTCGAGGTGTCGCCCCTGATAGATGGGGATGTCCATGCCGGCCGCCCCGACGATCCGCGCGATGACGGCGCGGGCCCGATCGTCGGCGGCCGAGATCATCAGGCCGAGCCGATCGAACCGCCGCCGCAAGACACCCGCCACCTCCAGTTGACCGGGTAGCACCTCCTTGATGACGTGCTTGCGACTGCCCGGCAGGATCGCCACGGTCAGGTCATGCCCACGACGCCGTTCCGCGACGAATGCCTGGTCGACCCGGTGCCGGGCCAGGGCGTCCCACAATGGATGGCCCACGTAGACGGCGTCGATACCGTGCCGACGGAAGTAGTCCTCTTCGAAGGGGAAGATGACGGCCAGCCGGTCGGTCCGCTGGCGGATCTTTCGGACGCGGAACTCCGCCCAGGCCCACGTCTGTGGGGCAATGTAGTACAACACCGGCAGGCCGCGGGCCTTGCACCGACGAGCGATCGGCAGGTGATACGTCGGTGCGTCGACCACGATGGCCAGGTCCAACGGCTGAGCCGACAACGCCCGATCGATCCGGCTAAGGATGTCTAGGCCCTGCCCGACCTTCAGGAACGCACCGGCCAGCATGGCCGAGTGCCTCGTCATGTCCTCGATGGTCTCGCAGCCCGCGCGTCGCATTCGCGGACCCGTCAGGCCGACGAAACGCGCCCCGGGCCTTCGACGCCGAATCGCCTCGATCAGCGATGCGGCGTGCAGATCCGCGCTGTGCTCCGCGGCCGAGATGAAGATGTTTGGGCAATCCGTGGCCATGCCGGTTCGTTCCGAGCCAGTCAATCTACTGCCGATCGTACCGCGCGGCAATGTGCCAACACACCATAACAAAGCGGGACTTGCCGAGTGTCGGCCCGCAACTGTTCTTGACGCAGCGCCCTTTACCATCAACTGTTGGCGTCTTGCACTGATCGCCAAGAAACCCTAGCTTGCCCGTGGGATGGGGGAGCTCAGCGCATGATCCACAACGACCGGAACATGTTGATTCGACCCGCGACGCCGACCGACGAGCCGGACGTGGTGACGCGCGTGACCGCCGAGCAGGCCGGCTGGGAGTTCGACGGGGCCGACGGGTCGTTCAAGATCCTGAT
>CAYOGX010000625.1:2041-3938 GCA_964403235.1 uncultured Planctomycetales bacterium
GATCCGGTGTTTGACCCGCGGCGCGTCCTGGTCGGGCCGGACCGGCGAGTTCGAGGCGGCCATCGTGATCCTGGGCGGGCGGTGTTCTGTGACGAGCAACCGGGGCGAATGGCAGGAGGTCGGCCGTCGACCCGACGTGTTCAGCGGGATGCCCCATGCGCTCTACCTGCCCCGTCACAGCGAGTTCACACTAACGGGATCCACTGATCGGCTGGAGTTGGCATACTGCCGCGTGCCGACCGATCAGGATCACCCGGCCCGACTGGTCACGCCGGCTGACTGCGAGATCGAGATCCGCGGCGGCAACCACGCGACCCGGCAGATCAACAGCATCCTCCCGCCGGGGTTCGATTGCCATCGCATCGTCTGCGTCGAGGTCTACACGCCCGGGGGCAACTGGTCCAGCTACCCGCCGCACAAGCACGACGTGCATCGCGAAGACGAGGCCGGCAACGTGCTCGAGGCCGACCTGGAGGAGATCTACTACCTCAAGATCGACCGCCCGTCGGGCTACGCGATCCAGCAGGTCTACAACGACGACCGGTCACTCGACGCCGTCATGGTCGCACACGACAATGACATCGTGCTGGTACCCGAGGGCTATCACCCGGTCAGCATGCCGTGGGGGTACCATGGCTACTACCTGAATTTCCTGGCGGGCTCGGCCCAGTCGCTGGCCGCCACGGACGATCCCGACCACGCCTGGGTCAAGCAGACCTGGACCGAACTGGACCCGCGGATCCCGATGGTGACGCATCAGATGGAGGACCGCACGCCGCCATGACCTCGCCATTCACCGCGCCGGTGGTCCCGACGGACCGCCGATACGACCTGTTGACGATGGGTCGCAGCTCGATCGATCTGTACTCGAACGACATCGGCGCCGCCTTCGCGGACATCAAGACGTTCGGCGCGTTCGTGGGCGGATGCCCGACGAACGTCAGCGTCGGCGCACGACGGCTCGGCTTGAACGCGGCCCTGCTGACGGCCATGGGCGATGACCCGGTGGCCGATTTCATGTTGAAGTTCCTCGACGCCGAGGGCGTCGAGACGCGGTTCGTCCCGCGAAAACCCGGGTTCCGAACCAGCGCGGTGGTGCTGGGCATCGAGCCGCCGGACAAGTTCCCGCTGGTCTACTACCGGAGCCGCTGCGCCGACATCCAGTTGACGATCGACGATGCGTTGGCCGCCCCACTGACGGAGACCCGTGCCCTGTTCCTCACCGGCACGGGCCTGAGCGCCGAGCCCAGCCGCAGCGCAACCGTCCTCGCGGCCGAACAGGCCAAAGCCTGCGGCGCGGCCGTGATCCTGGACATCGATTTCCGCGCCGATCAGTGGCACGACCCCCGCGCGTTCGGCGTGGTCGTCCGGTCCGTGCTGCACCTGGTCGACATCGCCGTTGGTTCGGAGGACGAGGTCAAGGCGACCGCGCTGCGGGAGGCGTCGCAGGTGTCGATCGCACATTCGCAGGTATCGGATCCGAATGTGAGCGGCGACGTGTCGACCGCAATCGATGCCCTGCTGACATGCGGCGTGGGGGCACTTGTTCTGAAACAGGGGACGGCCGGGTCGTGCGTCCACCTGCCCGGCGGTGACGTGGTCCGCGCCGCCCCGTTCCCGGTCGAGGTCTGCAACATCCTGGGCGCCGGCGACGGGTATGCCAGTGGGTTGATCTACGGATTGCTTAGCGGGTGGGAGTGGCAGCGATCGCTTCGGATGGCCAACGCCGTCGGCGCGATCCTGGTCACGCGGCAGGGCTGCGCGAATTTCATGCCGTACGAACAGGAAGCGCTCGATTGGATCGAGGCACACGGCGGGTTCTAGGTGAGCGACGATGAGTGAAACGGTTCTTGACGCGTTCAAGCTGGACGGTCGCGTGGCGATCGTGACCGGTGCC
>CAYOGX010000626.1:0-3933 GCA_964403235.1 uncultured Planctomycetales bacterium
ATCGCTTCGTACGTGTGAGCAAGCCGGCCCTGGACCCACCGCCGCGGCTGTTTCATACGGTTTCAAATTCCTATGCCGGTGTCAATCGCTAGCGTGTGTCCGCAAGCCAGGTGTATCGAGGCCATCGGTCTGCGGCCAGCAGGCCGCTTGCCGAGATTCGCCGGGGTGGTGACCGTCGTGGTTGGGCTGGCCTGTCTGGGCGCCGCCTCGCCGGGTGGCCCTGCCTCGAGTGTGGTGACCCAGCCGGTCCGACTTTCGGGGGAAGACCAGCGACGGTTCAATGATTTCGTCGACCTGCTCAAGGAGCAGAACACGCCGAAGGCGCGTCGAACCGGCGCGCGGGAGTTGCTGGACCGGGGTTGGCCCCAGGCCATCCGAGTCTTGTTGGAGGTCCTGCAAAACGGAAAGGACCCGATGGCCCAGATCGCCGTGATCGAGGTGATCGCCGAGACGGGCGAGCCGAGTCCCCGCTTCATCCATCCATTGATCACACTTCTGGGCAGCAAGGACGAGACGATTCGCGACGCGGCAGCCGACGCGCTGGCCCGTTACAACAACGGCGGCGTGGTCGATCGGTTGAGCGGGCTGGCGCGGGGGACAGGCCAGCCCATGCCCGACGCCGCAATGCGGATCGCGGCCATCCGCGCGCTGTCACAGATGAGCGATCGTCGCGAGGCGATGGAAGCACTGATGACGCTGCTGGAGGACGCCAACCTGGACGTTCGTGTCAAGGCGGCCCAGGCGGTCAGAGACGCAGCCGGCATCGACTTCGGGCAGGACATCCGCGCCATCCAGAAGTGGTGGCAACTGGACAGTGAGCGGACGGACGTGGGCCGGTCGCGCGATCGCTACCTGGTCAAGATCAAGCAGAACCGGGCGCTACAAAAGGACCTCGAGGCCGTCCAGTCCATCCTGGTCGCCACGCTGCGCAAGTTCTACCTGCGCATGCCCGACGCGCAAAAGATCGACACGCTATTGGAGTACTTCGAGGACCCGATGAGCGACGTGCGCCTGCTCGGTCTGGAACTGGTCAACGCGATGCAGACGGATCGCAAGCCCGTACCCGAGCCGGTGCTGAAGCGCTTGCGACGGATGGTGTCGGACCCTAGTTCGAAGGTTCGGCGTGAGGTGGTGGTGACGCTGCGCGATCTCCACGACGCGGCCGACGCCAAGCTCATCCTGGCGCAACTCCGCCTCGAGACGGACGGCACGGTTCGAGCCGCGATGCTCAACGCGCTCGGTCGGCTCGGCGCGCCGGAGGCCATCAGCGTGATGATCGAGTCGCTCTCGGCCAACGACAAACAGGTGGTGGCCGAGGGTGCCTTGGGATTGGCCGTGCTGGGTGAAGAGGGCCACGTGCCGGCCGAGCGGCTCGCACCGGCCATCAAACCGCTCAAGGACTGCTATGGCAAGCTGGCCGCGGGCGACCAGCAGCTTCGCGAACAGTTGCTCGAAGCCATGGCCCGCATCGCCGACCCGCAGTTCGCACCGATCTTCAGGGAGGCACTGGTCAGCAAGAATGACGGGACCGCGCTGGTCGGCAAGAACGACGCGGTGGTTCGTCAGGCGGCCGCTCGGGGCATCGGCGCGCTCGGCAAGCCCGAGAACGCCCAATTGCTGATCGACCACCTGTCGGACCCCGACCCGGGCGTGCGGCGAACCGTCGTCGACGCGCTTGCCCGCATCGCCAAACCGGAACACCTCGAGAACCTCTTCAGCCGGTTGGACGCCAAGAACGAATCGGACGCAACCGTCCGAATCAAGGCGTGGGAAGGCATCCGCCAGATCCTGCGGGGCCTGGACGTGGGCGAGCAGCGCCGTTGGATCACCGCCCGACTCGACCCGAAGGCGGACAAGGCAACGGCAGAACGGTACGTGGAACTGATGACGGAGATCGAGAAGGGCCTGGCCGCAGCCAGCCCCCCGCCGCCCGACCTGCACGAGGTCCGAGAGCAATTGGCCGAGGGGCTTCGGCATGCCGGACGGTTCGCCGAGGCCGCCCGGGTCTACAAGGTGACCCATGACGCGATGACCAAGGCCCGCAATGGCAGGGCGTGGAGCGTCGGCCTAAAGCTGTTCGCCACCCAATTGCAGGCAGACCGGTACGATGAGGCGATGGCCCTGGCCGAAAAACTACGCGCATCGGCCACCGGGCAGCAACGGCACCTACTGGCCGAGGCCCTCTACAACCACCTGGACGCGCTCCGAAAGGACAGCGAGCCGGACAAAGCCCTCGACGTGCTCGAGCGCGTGGACGGTGGCTACGGTGACGACTGGGCGAGCAAGTTCGCCCAGCTGCGTCGCCAATGCCAAGACCTGCGTCGCGAGCAGGACGTCGCGACGGTCCGGCGGTGCCTGGCCCAGCTTCGGGGGGATCCAGACGAGGTCGAGCGGGCCAAGCAGCAGATTCGGACGCTGGCCGTTCGCGCGATCAATCCGCTGGTCGAGGAGCTTCGCGCGGTCCTGGCGGCGCCCAAGGCCGACCCGGTCCGCGAACAGCAGATCCTCGAACTGCTTGAGTCGCTCGTGCCCGGTTGGGAGCGCTATCCCGACAAGGCCTCAAACGCGGTCAAGCGCGAAGCCCTGGACCAGCTGGTCAACCCCGCGTCGTCCTGAGCCCCACGCCCAGCCGACCCCCGAGAATCCACCGGCGCCCGCACGAGATCTTCCGGAGGGACCTTGCATTCGTTCCTGCCCGGCAGTCCAATATAGCCCGTGCCCCAAAGCGAACAGGCCCACAGGAGTCGCCTCCGTGATGGCATCCACCGAGATCGGGCCCATTCGGGTCGAAGCCGACGCGTCGGAGGTGCGCTTTCGCTTCGTCAACCCGCACATAATGACGCTCGAGATCCCCGTTTCACTGGAAGAGGAACTCTCAACCTACCTTCAACTGAACCAGGCCTCGGTTACGGGCAAGCGGCTGGTCATCGACCTAGTGGATCTGGCGGCTGTCAGCTCCCGCCAGCTGGGCATGATGCTGACCATCCGCAAGATCTGTCAGCCGTTCGGGCCGGTCGAGCTCGAGGCCGTCAGCGACGGCGTGCGCTACCTGCTCAACCTGACGAGGATGGCCAAGTACTTCAACCTGCCCGAACCGGGTGACCGCTGATTCGAGCCCCCCCACCTACAAGGAGATTCGGTCGCAGGCCCAGATGCCGAACTCGCGATGGCCGAGGCGTTCGGCCGCCGTCTTGCGACCGCTGGCGACCGACAGCATCAGGTCGAAGATCCGTTGCCCGAGCTGTTCGACCGTCTCCGTGCCGTCCAGGATCGTGCCGGCGTTGACGTCCATGTCGTCAGACATGCCCTCGAACATCGGCGTGTTGGATGCGATCTTGATGACCGGGCAGATCGCGTTGCCGAGCGTCGTTCCTCGCCCGGTGGTGAACCCGCACACCGTCGCGCCGCCCGCGACCATACCGCCCAGGCTCTCGGGATCGTTGCCGGGCGACTGCATCAGCGTCAGGCCACGCGTCCGGACCTTCTCGGCGTAGTCGAGAACGTCTTCGACGGGGGAGGTGCCGGCCTTGGCGACCGCGCCGAGGCTCTTCTGGAAGATATTGATCAATCCACCGGCCCTGTTGCCGGGCGAAGGGTTCTCGTTGGCCGACTGCCCGAACTTGCCGGCCAGGTCGTCGAACCACTGGCTGAACGCCAGGACGCGCTGGGCCAGCTCTGGCGTACGACATCGGCTCATCAACAGGGGCTCGGCACCGCAGATCTCGGTGACCTCGCTGAGAACGACCGATCCGCCGCACCGGACCAGCCGGTCGGCGCAGGTGCCCAACGCCGGGTTGGCCGACAGCCCGCTGAATCCGTCCGACCCGCCGCATTCCGTGGCCAGCACCAGTTCCGCCGCCGAGCAGGTCGTCCGCCGCTGGCCCTCGGCGTGTTGCAGCAGATCGGGCATGACCTCCAGGCTACGACGGATGG
>CAYOGX010000627.1:0-3925 GCA_964403235.1 uncultured Planctomycetales bacterium
CGATGATCCGAAGCGAACGGCCTGGATACGTGTCCAGCAGGTAGCCGCTGGCGGTCCCCGCCCGCGACTTGTCGATGATCCGCCCACCACACTGAGCCATCTTCTTGGGACGCACCCACGCGTCGAGCGTGCAGGCGGTCGTCAGGTCGAGCTTGTCGGCATGCGTCACCTCGACCCAGCCGCGACCCGACAGCTCGATCGCCTTACCCACCGTGTCATCGACGAGCTTGACGTCGCCGACGATCCTGGCCGGTAGATTCGCTCCGGCCGCGTTGGCGAACCGCCCGTCCTTAGGTCGGTCGAAGGTCCAATCGCCGACGAGGTCCGGGTCGTCGGCTGTACCTGTGCCGATGCCCTGGGCCAGCGCTGCGATCTGCTCAGCCGTCAGCGCCCGGCGGAACACGCGGGCGCGGCGGATCTTGCCGACGAAGTGGTTCTGGCCGTTGCTGTCGGCGCCAATCCGGAGCGGCAACCGATTGGTGCCGATCTCCGCACCGCCCGTGCGGCCCGACATGCGGATCCAACTGCGGTTCCAGAAGGCGTCCCACCACCGGCGATGGGCCTGTCGGGCGGTCTCGGCATCGTGGGCGTCGATCTTCGCGATCTGTCGATCCAGGGTCGCGAGCCATCCGTCGACGGTGGCGGCCTGCTCGGTCAACGGATAGATCGAGACCGCAAAGCGCTTGGCGGGACGAGCGGATCTCAGCGTCCTGGGGTCGGCCTTGACCAGGTCTCGGCCCTTGATGGCCGCGCCGAAGGTTCGGTTCAACAGCGGATCACCCCGGTCCTTCATCAGGCCCGCAAGGCCCTGTAGCGTCATCGTAACGGGCCAACAGGACGTCCGGTTCCGGTGGAACCACACGATGCGGTCATCCGGATCGGACAGGACCGTATCCGGGGTCACCACGACGGGATTGGGACCGCCGGCCATCCCGTACGCACTGTGGACCTCGCTCCCTTCCAAGGTTCGCTTGGCGTTTCGCCAGGTCTCCAGACTGACCTCGACGCTGAACGCCCGCTGGCCTGCAACCTCCACGCGGATGACTGGCTGGTGGGCGTCGACCCAGACGATGAGCCGGACCGCCGCGTCGCCCTGCCCGGCGCGGATCTCGATCTCGCCCTGTCGCAGTCGCAACGTCTGGCGGAAGGGCGCCCCTTCGCCGAGCGGGTTCGGCGAGACCTTGACCCGCACCCGACCGAGCTTGAGCAGTCGTGCATTCTCGCTCCACGCGTCGGTCTTGCTGATGTAGAAGCGCAGATCGCCGGACGGCTCGACCCAAACGTTCAGTCCGACGTCGCCGTTGCCGATCGGCATCGAGCCGGCGGAGTCCTTGCTCGGTGAGTCCCAAACGACGTTATAGCGGTCCAACGGATCTTGGCCGGCCAAGGCCGGACCCCCCGCCAACATCCACGGAAGTGCGCACAACATTTGGGGAAGAAACCTGCGTGCGATCATGCTCGGGTTCTCTCCTTGTCACAACCGGCGGCGCTGTACGTGCCACAGTGGCGTTTGGATGATATGGTCGATTCGCTGCGGTCACAACACATGGAGGTGTCGTCAGCTCGGCCACCGCCCGATCGGCCGACGGCCGCACGGGTCCGGCCCCGGGACGTGCGGACCGGGCCTGGCGTATTCCAGTCAGATCGGGTACCCTGCCGGCCTTAATCATTGGATGGTAGGGGGCTTGGCGATGTGCTCAACGGATGTGGCCGCGGACGTCTGCGCCGAGGTCGGCACGAAGATCGTCGATATCCATACCCACATCTGGGGCGACCGCACCGACCGCGACGCCGAGACGCTCACGCGGATGATGGACCGGTACGACCTGGCGTGGATCGGCGTCTCGGCGCTGGTCGGCGGGCAACAACCCACGCTGAACGACGTGCGCAGCGGCAACGACGCGGTGGCGGCCTTTAAGCGGCGCGACCCGAACCGGATCGAGGGCTTCTGCTACTTGAACCCCCGGCACGGCCTGGCTGCGGTTGACGAGCTCAAACGGTGTGTCGAGGCGCACGGATTCCAGTTCATCAAGCTGTGGGTGTCGGCCCACGCAGACGACAGATGCGTGTTCCCCATCATCGAACGGGCGATCGATTACGGCATGACCGTCTTGCAGCACGCGTTCTGCAAGGCGACCGGCCTGCTGGCCCAGGAGAGCAACCCGGTCAACGTGGCCAACCTGGCGCGGCGATACCCCGAGGCGCGGATCATCATGGCCCACATGGGGGCCGATTTCACCTTCGGATGCAACGCCATCCGCGACTGCCCCAACCTCTGGACCGACATGTGCGGGACCTATTGCGAGACGGGCATGATCGACTACGCCCTGCGGATGCTGGGTGCCGAGCGGATCCTGTTCGGCACCGACGCGCCGGGCGCGTCGTTCCTCAACAACCTGCACAAGGTGATCGACACGCCGCTGACGGCTGACCAGAAACGTAGGATCTTCCACGACAACGCGGAGGGCCTGAAGCGATGCAACCGGTGATCGACCTTGCGGGATTCCTGGGACGCTGGCCGTTCCGGGACATCCCCCGCGCTTCGCGTGATCACCTGCACACGCTGGCAGGACAGCTCGGCCTGCGCCGCGTCGTGGTTAGCAGTTTCGACAACCTGTTCTGGGAGAACGCGTTGGACGCCGCCCGACGGACGGCTGAGTCGATCGACGGTGACAAGCTGCTCGTGCACTTTCCGATGGTCAACGCGGCCTTCCCCGGCGCGCTGGACGACCTGAAGCGCTTGTACGACGAACGGCCATTTCGGGGGGTGCGCCTGCTGAGCAACTATCATGAGTACTCGCTGGCGGACAAGGCCGTGGACGATCTGATCGCCTGGACGCAGCAACGGGACATCGTCCTTCAGGTGTTCCGTCGCGTCGTCGACGAGCGGCTGCACTACATGTTGAAGGTGCCGCCCGTGCCCGACGATGAACTGCGCGGTTTGGCCGAGCGGCATCCCGGCCAGCGGTTCGTGTTTTCGGCCCTGTGGTTCGCGGAGATCCTGGCCATGGCCGAGGCGCTCGGTCCCGCCGATCACGTGTCGTTCGACGTGTCGCGCTGCCGGGGCCCCGAGGCCTGGCCGGTGAAGCTCATCGAAGCCGTGCCGGCCCGGCGGATCGTGTTCGGCTCGCTCTGGCCCCTCCAGGTGATCCGCAGCACGCTGACCGAGATCATCCACGCGCCCTTCGACGAGCAAACCCGCGCGGCGATCCTCCACGACAACGCAGCCGCGATGCTGCGCGGAACGTAGCAACCCGCGGGCTCGAGCCACCGCGGTGACATGGGAGCGGACGTGATGCTCGTGTTGACCTGGATCGTGGCAGGCACGGCGATAGCGACCACGCCGCTCGTGGCGCCGCACTCGTTCCGTTCAGGCGATCTCCGTGCGATCCGGCTGCTCCCGGTGCAGCATGAAGGGCGTTGGTCGCCGCTGGACACCGTCGCCCGGGACATGGTGAGTCAGGTCACGGGCACGTCTCGATGGGCGGGGCGCGATCCGGTGGTGACGCTGTTGGACTGGACGTTTCGGCCGGACGACTGCCGGGGCCGGCGGCTGATCCGCGTCCGCAGCGCCGAGGTCCGTCGCCTGATTGGCCTGCCGCTGGACCGCGATCGGTTCAGCCTGAAGTTCCTGCAACAACACGATGGCCTGAACGACCGCCTGACTGCGGCGATGCAGAAACGTCGCGAGCGGATCAAGCTCGACGCCCTTGACGCCAAGGTCGAGGACATCGTCGGTAGGATCTCCATCCTCACCGACGTCTTGAGCGACCGGGTGATCCGCCCCGTGCCCGATCCCAATGACGCGAGGGGCCGATGGCTGTCGATTTCAGAGGGTGCGAGACTCGGCGGCCAGTCCTACGAATCCGTCAGACAGCGATGGCACGCCGTCGGTCAGGCGTTTGTGTCCGGCGATGGGCCCGAG
>CAYOGX010000628.1:0-3915 GCA_964403235.1 uncultured Planctomycetales bacterium
CCCGCCGACCGACGACGTCATCCAGGCCTCGAAAGACGCCCACGCCGCCGGCACGTTTCACTACCTGACGGTCACCGAGCCCATCTGGTTCGCCTTACGGCTGCTGGGCCACGAAAACTGCCTGGAATGGATGCTGATGGACCCGGCGTTCGTGGAGGACATCGTCGCGAGCGCGACGGACTTCGGCCTGGCCCAGGCGGAGCGGCACCTGGCCGCGGGCGGGCGGTTCTCGTGCCTGTGGCTGTGGTCCGACCTGTGCTACAAGAACGGCATGCTCTACTCGCCCGCCATCCACCGGCGGTTGTTCCTCAAGCACCATCGCCGCATCAAGGCCTGGTGCGAGGGGCACGACCTGCCCATCGTCTTCCATTGTGATGGACTGGTCCGCGACTTCATCCCGCTGCTGATCGAGGCGGGCATCGACTGCATCCAGCCCCTCGAGGCCCGGTGCGGCAACGACGTTCGCGTCTACAAGCGCGAATACGGCAACGACATCGCCTTTTTCGGCAACATCGACATGGACGTCCTGGCCCGGGGCGACCGGAGCGAGATCGAACACGAGGTGGCCAGCAAGATCGAGGCCGCCAAGGTCGACGGCGGCTACCTGCACTGCTCCGACCACTCCGTCCCACCGACCGTGAGCTGGGACACTTACCGTTTCTGGCAGGACCTCGCGAAGAAACACGCCGAGTACTGAGGGCGCGGCGTCTAGGGTCTAGGGTCTAGGGTCTAGGGTTTAGGGTTTAGGGTCTGGGGTTCGGGGTTCGGGGGCTGGCGTCGGATGGGATGCCCAAGCGAAGCACGGGCATGTCCCGCGCTGGTGATTTCGGGATTGCCAAACACTTCCGCAGGCGGTCCAATGCTCATTCATGGCTGGTGACGATCCCTCCCAGCGGCGGTACGACCTCGACCGCGTCGTTCGTATCCTGATCGGCGCGGGCGTGGTGATCGGGCTGTTGTGGTTGTTGCGGTTCTTGTCCGACGTCCTGCTCCCGTTCGCCGTGGCCGTCCTGCTGGCGTACCTGATCAATCCGATCGTGAGCGTGCTGGAGCGCAAGATCCGCAGTCGAACGGCGGCCACGCTGATCACCGTATTGGGATGCCTCATCGTATTGGCGGGTCTCGTGATCCTGGCGGTGCCGCTGATCGGCGGGGAGCTGGCGGAGTTCGGTCAGATGATCGATCAGCTCCGGGTTGATACGCCGCCCCTGCCGGACGCCAAGACGCTTCGGACCCAATTCAACGCCTACGTCGACGCGCAAGAGAACGAGACCGTCAAGCGCCTGCTGCTCAAGCTCAAGGAGGCGATCGTCAGCTACGACTACGAGGCGCTCGCCCTGGAAGCGGCCAGGCGGATCGCGCCGGGGCTATGGAGCCTGGTCAGCGGCGTGCTGACTTTCCTGCTGGGCCTGACGGGCCTGATCATTGTCCTGCTCTATCTGATTTTTGTGTCGATCGACTACGCCAAGCTGTCTGGCGAGTGGCACGGCTACCTGCCCCCGAAGTACCGCGATCGGATCGTCGGGTTCGTGGACGAGTTCTCACATGCGATGAGCCGCTATTTCCGCGGGCAGTTCATCATCGCGGCGACGGTGGGCGTGCTGTTCGCGGCGGGCTTCTGGCTGATCGACCTTCGGATGGGGATCTTGCTGGGCCTGGGCATCGGCGTGCTGAACATGGTCCCGTACCTCCAGTCGGTGGGGTTGGTGCCGGCCGTCCTGCTCGGCGTCATGCGTGGGATCGAGCACGGCACCAGCGTGGGCTGGTCAATCGTCCTGGTGCTTGTGGTCTTTGCCGTCGTCCAAACCATTCAGGACGGCCTGCTGGTCCCTTGGATCATGGGCAGGCAGACGGGGTTGCGGCCGGTGGCGTTGCTGCTGAGCGTGTTCATCTGGGGCAAGCTGCTGGGGTTCCTCGGCCTGCTTTTGGCCATTCCGTTGACGTGCCTGGCCTTCGCCTGGTACCGCCGCTTCGTCCTGGGCCAGCGCGATGCCGAGGCGATCCCCACACGCGCGGATTCCTGAACCCGTTCGTCGCGGGAGCGTGGTTGCGCCGTGGGTCACGGGTGCGCCGCGGCCTGTCACGCACCGGCAGACGAGCTGCCGGTGGCACACGGGGCGTCTCCATCCGTTGTGGTACGCACTCGGAATCTTCAAGATCGGTCAATTGGTCTTTGGCAGACGGCCACGTCCGCGCCATAATGCGTGCCATGAAAACCGTCGAATCGCGAGGCAGGCTTCGTCGATGGACGCTCCGCATCGGTACGATCGCGGTCGGCGTGTTTCTTGTCGCGCTTGTGATCGGGTGGATGCTCTACCGGTACATACCCGCGTGGTATCAACCCGCCTATGTCCCGATCGAAGACGAGCAACCCGCGCGTGACGAGCTCGGCGCGGCGTTCACGGCCCTGAGTCGCGGTATGGGTCGCGGCCGGCCGTTCGATTTCCGAGTCAAGCAACACGAGTTGAACCGGTGGCTCGTGGCACGCGATCGGATCTGGCCGGAGAGCAAGCGATGGATCCCCGATCAGATCCAGGACCCGATGATCCTGTTCGAGCAGGACCAGGTCATCCTGGCGGGCACGTGGCGGGGGCCGGGCCCCCGGACGGTCGTCAACATCCGCCTGCGGGTCGAGATGATCGATGACCAACTGCGGGTTCGCGTGATGAGCGTGCGCGGCGGGGCCCTGCCGATCCCCTTGACGCCAATCAAGCGACAGCTCGCTCGGCTGGAGCACGACCGCGCCGGACCGGATAGAACCCTCCTGCCTGACGGCACGTCCATCGTCGACGCCGCTGACGGCGCGCCGCTCCCGAAGGATTTTCCGTGGACACAACCACGAGGCACCTTCCGCATCGAGACCCTGAAGGTCGTCCCGGGGGAGCTCCGCGTCCGCCTCTGCCCGATGCAGCGTCCCCCCTCCCGACGCTCCCGGCGACTGCGCTGATCGCAAGACCGCCGGCGCGAGATCCCGATCGGGCCCCCCGCGTCCCGGACGACGGGCGACACGGACGAGCGGGTTGCTGGATCTTCGCCCTGGCCCTATACTGCCAGGTGGTCGGGACGCCACGTTGGCAATGAGGTGAGGCACGATGCCGTTCTACGAATACCGGTGTGAGGGCTGCGGACACGACTTCGACCGGCTCGTTCGGAGCATGACCGCGAAGGTGAAGGTCACCTGCCCGTCGTGCGGCGGCAACAAGGCGGTGCAACGGCTCAGCGTGTTCTCCGCCCGGACGGCGCCGGCCTCCTCGCCCGCGCGCGGCGCCCAGTGCGGCACGTGTACCGATGGAAGCTGTCCTTACGCCGGGGGATAATTCGTCTCGAGTTCACGGAATGACCAAGACCCGAACATCGCGACGCCCCGCCTCATCGTCTTCGATCGCAGGCCTGCTCGCCTGGATCCTGCCGGGCCTGGGGCATTGGTACTTGGGCCACCGCGTTCGCGCGATCATCATCATGGTGGTGATCGCCGTGACGTTCTGGTGCGGCGTGGCGATCGGCGGGGTCAAGTCGACCGTCGACCTGAACGAAAACCGGCTGTGGTTCCTGGCGCAGATCTGCACGGGCAGCCACACGACCGTAGCGGCCATCTGGTCCGGTCGGTTGGACCCGGTCGTCGATGTGTGCCCCGCGTGCGGCGCCAAGCTGGCCCACAAGCCCAGGGTCGGGGACACCTGCGCCCACTGCGACCAGCCCATCACGAACGCCGCGTCGGCCACGCGGCTGCGGCTGGCGTTCTGGCCGCAGATCGACATCGCCATTGTCTACACCGGCATTGCCGGGCTGCTCAACCTCTTGGTCATCCTCGACGCCATCGCGCGGGCCGAGATCGAGCCGCTCCGGCGGCAGGCCGCCGGAGGAAGCGCCCATGGCTGAGGCCCTGATCGGGTTGTTCACCATGCCCTGGCCCGA
>CAYOGX010000629.1:0-3913 GCA_964403235.1 uncultured Planctomycetales bacterium
AGCTGATGGTCATCTCGCCGCCGCTGGCCCGCCCGGCGACGAAATCGTCGGCGCGCTGGGCGGGCACCCGGTAATCCCCTCCCGCCGCCTCGAACGCCGTCCGCTCCCAGTCGGCCAACGTCGTCAGAACACCGAACGGATCGTCGCCGACGTCGCCGGGACCGAGCGCAACGACCAGCCCGCTGTTGCCGGCCGGACCGTTGCGTCGCGATCGGCTTGCGCCGTTCACGGCCACTAGGCCGGGCGATTCGTTGCACGGCACGATCCGGCCACCCGGGCACATGCAGAAACTGAAGACGTCGCCGCGCCGCCCGGCCGCCCGCTTGGCGACCACCTGGTACTCGGCCGCGCCCAACCGCGGATGACCGGCTGACGGACCGTACTGCCACCGGTCGATCAGCTCCTGCGGGTGCTCGATGCGGACGCCGGCCTGGAACGGCTTGACGGCCAGGGCCACGCCGGCGGACGCCAACGCGCGGAACGTATCCCGCGCGCTGTGGCCGATGCCGAGCAGGACGGGTACGGCCGAGGTCGACTCGCCGTGCCCGGACCGCAGCGCGATCGTCGAACCGCCGCGAACGCGCAGCGCGACCAGCATGCCGTCGGCGAGCTCGAACCCGTCGACGCACACGCCGAACCGGACCTCGCCGCCAAGCCGTTCGATCGCCTGCCGGACCCGGCGGCAGATCGCGGGCAACCGGTCGCTGCCGACGTGTGGGCGCGAATCGATCAAGATGTCGGGGTCGGCCCCGTGACGATACAGTCTCTCCAGGACGATCGCGACGCGGGGATCGTTGATACGCGTCCGCAACTTGCCGTCGCTGTAGCAGCCCGCGCCCCCCTCGCCGAATAGCATGTTCGATTCCGGATCGAAGTCGCGCTGCCGCCAGAACCGTTTCAACACGTCCACGTGACGCTGCTTGACGGGCTGGCCGCGTTCCAGCACGATCGGGCGATAGCCGTGTTCGGCCAGCAGCAACGCGGCGAACATGCCCGCGGGCCCGAAGCCGATCAGGATCGGTCGATCGGGCATCGGTTCGGCGCCGATCGCGAAGCTCGGCGGCGGCTGCGGGGCCAGGACGGTCACGTCCGCGCGGTGCAGCCGGTTGGCGATGCGTCGCTCGAGCCAGTGCGACTCGAGGGCCAACTCGAGGTTGCAGGTCAGCCGCACCTCGCCCCCCCGTGCGTCTATCGCTCGTCTGACAGTGGCCCACACGCGGATCGCATCGGTGGGCAGTTTCAGCCGACGTGCGGCCCTTGCCGGCAAGACGTCCTCGGGCTCGTCCAGATCGAGCGTGATGTTCCGCACCAGAAGCGGCATGATATGATCATCCCCGACGGCAAGCCGTGCCGAGGCACCGTTGGGCACACGCGTCCCGATTCATCACGCCCCGCGGGCGACGAGTGGTATCCCCAAGCGAAGTGCGGGCAGGTGGCGTGACGAAAAACACCGTGAAGTGTCGGAATGGCGGTGCATCCGGGAGGTCCACACGGCCAGACTCGGCCTCGTTGCTCGGCCTCGCTTGACCGTGCCACTCGGTCGTGCCAGCCCCCATCGCGGAGGCACTGGCGGGTCGGCCACGCGGGGCGCGGAGGATCACGAGGGCGTCGTTGTGGGCGAGGTCGTATCGGGACATGTTCGTGGGGACCTCCTCGAGCACGTTGGCCAGGTCGCCCCAGGCGAACCGACTGAATAGCGTTTCGTCTTCGTAGTCCTTGCGGGGCAGCAGCACCAACACGGGGTGATCGCGCAGCGCCGCCAAGCGCGCACTGAGCAGCTCGAACCGCAGCCTCGAGATGGCGTCGAATCGGTCGGGCATCAGGGCCACCAGCTCGTGCTCCTCGGCCCCGAACAGGATCAGCCGCGTGTCGGGGCCGGCCTCGGCGATGACCTGCTCGAGCCTGGCGGCGAAATCCCGCTGCGACCGAAGCGGATCGAGCACGCGGTCTTGAAACACGTGCACCATCGCCAGCATGATCACCGCCATCGTACCCGCCCACAGGGCCACGGCCGGTGCGGGCCGACGTCTAAACACCAGCGCCGTCGCCGCGACCATGGCCCACACGATGCCGATCAGAAACACAATGGTCCCCACTAGATGGTCGTGCATGAACGCCGCCGCCGTGTTGAAGGCCGTCCGGTCGTGTTCGTTCGTTCCGATCCACGGATCGCCGGGGTCGGGAAACGTGTACAGGAACTCCCGCACGGTCTCGCTGGTCAGCAGGATTCCGCCGACGCCGATCAACACCGCCGCGGCGGCCATCACGACGGCCGCAATCCTCACGGCGATCGTCAACCGCAGGTCGCCCTGCGTGTGCTCGTCGGGGTCGGCCACCGCGGCCCGCCGGCCGATTAGCCAGGTCAGGCCCACCTTCATCGCGTCGACGAACGTCCGTCGGCCGACGTGCCCGCCGGCGGGCGAACGGATCAGATCGGCCAGCATCTTTCCGATCAGCAGGACGGCCGCCGGATACATCGGCAGGATGTACTCCTCCTTGCGGAAATGCAGACAACTGAAGAACGCCAGCCACACCACCATCCACACCATCAACCACGCGCCCTGGCGCCACACCGCGCGGCACCGGGGTCGAAACACGTGAATCATCGCGCCGGGCAACATGATCCACCACGGCAGCATGTCGGCGAGGATCCGGGCAAGGTAGAAGAACGCATTGGTCTTGGCCTCAAACTCCCTGCCGTATTCCATCAACCCGGCCCGGGCCAAATTGTGTTTTAGGAAGATCTCGCGTGTGAACTGACCGTCCGTCTGGAGGTGGATCGCGACGTGCCACGGCAGCCAGATCGCCAGGACGATTAGAAGGCCGGCCGCCAGATGCATCCGCCGCGCGGTTCGCCACACGGCCCCCGGCCAGCGCCGCAGCCCCTGCCAGAACCCGCGTTCACCCGCCTCTTCGATCAGCAGGTACACCAGCACGATCAGTCCCGGCAGCAGGAAATAGGCCGGGCTCTTCATTAACGACGCGCAGCCCAGGATGACGTAGACCACCAGATAGCACAACAACGGCCGAACGCCGCGGTGGCCGAGGTACCACAGCAAGAATGCCAACCCCAGCATGAAGGTCAGCGTCATGTCCATCTTGGCCACGCGAGCCAGCCAGAAGTACTCAACGCAGGTGGCCAGCGCTGCGCTAGCGATCAGGCCGGCTAGGCGGTCGTACAACAGGCATCCGAACACGTAGACAATCGGCAGCAGCAGTATGGCGGGCATGGTGCTGAAACACCGAATGACCGTCGGCACCCACGGGCCTTCCGTGGGCAGCCCCAGCTTGTAACCCACCGCGATCAGCCAATAGAAGAACACCGGCTTGTGGATCTGTGGGACGTAGTCGTAGCGGAGCCCGGTCGGCAGCGGGCCCCGCTCCAGGGCGGCCTTGACCGCGTCCCGCCACGCCTCCTCCAGGGCCGGGACGGCGCTCGAATCATCGTACGTGAGTCGTGTCGGCCAGCGGGCCCATCCGGTCAGCCAATTGCCTCGTTCGCCGCTGGCCGGATCGACCATCAGCACGGCTTGGCGCTTCTCGAGCGTCATCGGGACCCAATGGCCCGTCTTCACCATCCGCCGCGCCGTCTGGACCGCCCGCGCCTCCCCACTGCTCCACAGGCCGCGACGCCCCAACCCCGGCAGCCACAGCAGCGCACCTGCGACCACCAACAGACCACAGATGCTCGCGTCGCGCGCCGTGAACCGCCAGCCAGACAGGCCGGCTATGCTCGGCGACGTCGAATCCGGTATGGAGGTGCCTTGGCCGGTCACGTTCGTTTCGTCCCGGTTTGCCCTACCTGTCACTCAAACAGCTTGGTGATTTCGTCGATTGCGGTGACGGGCACGCGCTTGCCGGCGGCGTCAAACAGGCCCGCGCGTCCGCGACGGACGTCGCCCACGACGGTCGC
>CAYOGX010000630.1:0-3910 GCA_964403235.1 uncultured Planctomycetales bacterium
GCCTACCCATGCCACCCACTCGCGCGCGAAACTGTCTGACTGAAAACGGCGCTAGACTCATGCGCGTGGCACGGCCATCCTGGCCGTGATTCGACAGCGAAATGGCCACCGAACGCGCAGCGTCCGACCCGAATGCGCGGTATGCTCAGTCCCATGAAGATCACAGACATCCAGACACACATCATTCAGGGACCAGGCCGAACGCTCGTGATCGTCACCGTCGACACCGACGAGGGGCTCAACGGCGTGGGCGAGGCGGGCCTCCAGCGTCGCACGCACGCCATCGCCGGGGCCGTCAAGCACCTGCGTCGTTGGCTGGTCGGCCAGGACCCCATGCGGATCGAGCACCTGTGGCAGCGGATGTTCCGCGGCGGGTTCTATCCGGGCGACCGGCTGATCGGTTCGGCCATCGCCGGCATCGACATCGCGCTGTGGGACATCAAGGCCCAGACGCTGGGCGTGCCCGTCTACGAGCTGCTCGGCGGGCTGTGCCGCGAGTACGTCCAGTGTTTCGGCAAGCCCGGCTACCTGCCCGGCACACCGACGCCCGAGTCGGACGACCTGCTGAACCGCGCCGTCGCCGTGGGCGATCCGGACGCGACGGCCGAGCTGGCCAAGCGATGCCTCGCCAACGACCACGTCTATTTCCGGCTCGGCCCGGAGGCGGAAGGCGATCTGTTCGAGCCTCGCCAGGCGGTGCGACGGCTGTTGGCCCAGTTGCGGGCCGTCCGCGACGCCGTCGGCGATGCGCTCGAGCTGATGGTCGACCTGCACGGCCGGCTCGACCCGCCCGAGGCCGTCTGGTTCTGCCGCGAGGCCGAGCCGCTCGGCCTGTTCGTCGTCGAGGACCCCATCCGCGCCGAGCACCCGGCCGCCTACCGCCAGCTCCGCCAACACGTCAACGTCCCGCTGGCCGCCGGTGAGCAGTGGGCCAACAAGTGGGAGTTCCGCCTGGCCATCGAGGAGAACCTCATCGACTACGCCCGCATCGACGTCTGCATCGCCGGCGGGCTAACCGAGGCCAAGAAGATCGCCGCCGCCGCCGAGACCCACTACATCAAGCTGTTGCTACACAACCCGCTCGGCCCGGTCTGCACGGCGGCCGCCTTGCACCTCGATCTGGCCTGCAACAACGCCGGCCCCCAAGAGATCATCTTCCCCCCAGCGACGATGCTCCCAGACGTCTTCGAGTGTTCATTCGAGCTGCAAGGGACCCGCCTGACGATCCCCACCGGCTCGGGTCTGGGCGTCCGGTTCAACCCCGAAGCCGCCAAGAAACACCCCGGCCAGATGACCGAACCCCCACACTTCCACCGCCCAGACGGGTCCTACACGAACTACTGACCGGAGCAGCGAGGCCATGAGCAACGTCAATACTCAAAGCCAGGTGCCTGGTGCGAGAATCCTTTCTCGCATCCATCACTGCGAGAATCGTTTCCTGCTCGCCCGAAGCGACGAGCTGGAGAACGCGCCGCTGCTCGGGTTCTCGGTCAATCCCTCACAGAACCGACCCCGGGCTACAATCTGATGCAGACGCATCGATTGTGTGTGGGGAGCTCTGGAGATAGCCTGCAGGGCATGGGGGTCGCAGGGGCACGGCGAGGTGACACCCGTGAACTTGACGGCCGGTTGGCTGTGGGCTGCGGAGCTTGGCGGGCTCGTGGTCGGGCTGGCTCTGCTGAGGTACGGGGTCTGGCCAAGGCGGCGGGGTGACGTGCCCTACTGCCGGAAATGCGGTTACAACCTCACGGCCCTGCCCAGCGACCGTTGCCCGGAGTGCGGCACGCCGCTTGCGCCCGAGAAGATCGTCCGGGGCGAGCGCCGACGCCGGCCCACGCTGATCACAGTGGGTGCTCTGTCCGTCAGCATCGCGCTGGGGTTGCTCGCCTCGTCATTGCGAAACGTGAACTGGTATCAACACCGTCCGACCCGTTGGGTCATGGCGGATCTGCGATCGACGAACGTAGACTCGGCGATGCGGGCCCTGAGTGAGCTGGAGCGACGAATCGGCGCCGACCGGCTGTCCGTCGCCGATCAAACGAAGCTCATCGAATTCTGTCTGGCCGAGCAAGTCGCCGAGCCGCCCAGCGCAATCGTGAACATGTTGGTGTCGCACCTCGAGCGGCGCCATGTCAGAGGGGGACGGGGGCTTTCCAAGGCGCAGGAGGCCAGGTTCCTGAGGCAACTGGTGACGCTTTCGCTTCGCGTCCGCCCGAGAGTCGTGCTGGGTGACCAGGTGCCCTACTCGGTGATCTACCGGGGACGGGCTTGCTACCCGATCGTGAGCCACTTTACGTCCCGAAAGGCCCTGGTCGATGAAAGGCCGGTGTCTACCCCCCGTTGGGGGCCCGTCGGCCTGGGCTGGGACCCCGTCAGCGCGGCAGACTACGTCATATCCAGATATGGAACCCCCCGAGCGCTGAACGGGGCCCTTTCGCTGGAAACCCCGGGCCCGCATAGAATGACCTTGGTGATGCACGTCACGATCGGCAGGCATCGAAACATCGGTCCCTCCCTGACGGTTACCTCAGACTCTTTCTGGGACTGTTTCTATGAGACAGACGTCCCCCTGTCCGCGACGTTCGAGATCCTGCCGGCCGAGCCGCCTGGTTACATCAAGCTGATCAGCGACGAGTCGGTTCACGATATCCTGATCGACGCCGTGACGCCGCAGAACTTCACCTATGGCAAGGCCCACCCAAGGTTCCTCGCCGGGTTCCTTCGGATCGAACCGCTGCCCGTCAACATCGCGTTCGACGTCTTCGCGCGGATCGGCCGCCAGGAGCACCGGATCGGCCGGGTCACCATGGCCAGGGGCGAGCGGGGGACAAGGTATTGTCACGAGGAGATGCCGAGCCCACCGTCCGATTTCGTTGACATCATCCTTCGCAGCAGTCAGAAGGTCGCGCGCCAAACCGTCGACCTCTACGAGATCTGGGACGGCGAGCTCCTCTACGACAACGTCCCGGTTGAGATCAGCCAAAGCCAGACCACACCGTAAGGTCCGCCGTGCGGACGGGCATCCACCGAACCCATCGTCTCCCCGAGGGGCTTTTGAAATAAAGACAAACGGCAAACAAGACCAGCCCGTCAGACACAGGCATGTCAAGGCCACATTGCTTAGTGTGGTCTTCGCGGTCCTGAGCCTGCGTTGGCGTCACAGGAACAGCCCGGAAAAGGCGATGATCAGGGCGAGCACCATGACGACGAACAGGGACCACCACAGCACGACGCTGGTGGCCCGGGTCTCGCCGAGCTCGCTGAAGATGTTCAGCTTCCTCCAATTGAAAGTGAGCTGATCGGTGACCTGTTCGGGCCTGGGCGGCGCAGTGGCGAGACTCACCGTCGTGCAGACGATGACACAGAAACCCCAGTTGATGATGCCCTGCATGGCGTAGGGCTCGATCCACTTGACGTGGTTCGGGTCGACCTCGACGTAGACCTTCATCGCGATGCCAAAGACGAACCCCAGGCAGACCGCGGCCAGCGCGCCGGGCCCGTTGATCCGTCGAAACAGGATCCCCAGCACGAAGACCGCCCCGAACGGCGGGGCGAAGAAGGCGTAGAGCGACTGGATGTAGACGAACAGGCTGCCGCCGAGCCGGCCGATATACCCGGCCAGCACGATCGAGATGACCAGGATGACGACCGACGAGGCCATCCCCATCCGGACGCAGTGTCGCTCCGACGCGGCCCGGTTCAGCAGCCGCTTGTAGATGTCGAGCGTGAAGATGGTGGCCGTCGAGTTCAGGACCGAGTTGACGGTCGATTGGATCGCGCCGAACAGGGCGGCCAGGAACAGCCCGCGCAGCCCGACGGGGATGAGCGTCTGGAGCATGTGGACGTAGCCCTTGTCGGCCTCGGGGCGGATGTCTTTCCAGGGCAGTTGCATCACCTCGGGATAACTGGC
>CAYOGX010000631.1:0-3907 GCA_964403235.1 uncultured Planctomycetales bacterium
GGGCGCTGATCGTCCTTTCTATTGCCTTGCTCGTCGTCGAGGCCCTGTTGCCGGGCGTGGGTACGAGCGAGATCGACCTGTCGATCACGGGCGACACGCTGGTGATCAAGGGGACCAAGCCGCCGCTGCCCGACGTGGCCGAGGAGCGCTATCTGCGCCGCGAGCGAGGCCAGGGAACCTTCAACCGGACCGTCGTCCTGCCCGATAGCGTCGAGACGGACCAGGTCACCGCCAAGCAGACCGACGGCGTGTTGACGGTCCGGCTGCCCAAGAGCGCTCAGGCCCGGTCCCACCGGATCAGCGTCGAGGCCACCTAGCGCCCGCTGAACCGGTCCAGGCCGTAACCGTAGGGTCCGCCGCGCGGACCCCCATTTAGCCAGGAGCCAAACCATGAGCTCGAAAGTCAACGTGACACGCCGCGACAAGGGCCCGGTCCGTCCGGGCAGGGACGAGGACGTCGGGAACGACTCGATCGCCCCGGCCATCGACATCTGCGAGACCGACACCGGTTGGCTGTTGGCGGCCGACATGCCGGGCGTGGGCAAGGACGACGTGGACGTGCAGGTCGAACGGGGCGTGCTGACGATCTCGGGCCGATTCACCGCCGAGCCGCCGGAGGGTCGCGCCGTCTACCAGGGGTTTCATCGGCCCGACTACTTCCGATCGCTGTCGCTCAGCGACGAGATCGACCGGGCGAACATCTCGGCCAACCTGACCAATGGCGTGCTGACGATCGTATTGCCCCGTGCCGAGGCCACGCAGACGCGTAAGATCACCGTCGAATCCCGCGACTAGACAGGTCCGCTAACATGCCCGGGTCCTGCTTGAGGGTTCCGGGGTCCGATGTGATTACCGGAACCTCCCACGCGGGGCGTCGCGATTGTGCCCGTGGCGGGGCCAATGGTCGGACCAAACCAGACCAATCGCTAAATCCCGACCCGGCAAGCGCCGAAATGAGGAGCGTAGCGGTGCCTTCATGGGAGATCCGGTCGTGTCCGGTGCGCAGACGAGAACCCCCGCCGCGCCCACCGTGGCGGTCCTCCAGGAGGCGTGCGACCGAAACGTCCCCGTGGAGCTGCACTACCTGAACCCCGCGGGATCCCGACAGGGGCTGGCACCGGACATCCTCCACGCCCAGGCCCGCCTGTTGGCTATCGATGACGAGCACGTCTACCTGGACAGCCCGCAGGACATCGGCAAGCATGTACAAATCGGTCGCGGCCGACAGGTGGATGCCTACTTCGTCTTCCAGGGCAAGATCTACAAGTTCCGATCGACCGTGACGAAAGTCCAGTGCCTCGTCGAGCTGAACCGAAAGAAGAGGATCGTGGGCATGTCCCTGGCCGCGCCGCGTAAGGTCGCTGAGGGGCAACGCCGGGAAGACCACCGGGTCTCGCTGGCGTCCCAGGATCCGATCAAGGTGTCCCTCCATGAGGCCCCGCAGGACGACCCCGACAGTTGCCCCATCACGGCAAGGCGCTTCAAGGGCTTGGCCGTCAATCTGTCCAGGGGCGGCATCTCCGTGCGGGTGGACGGAAACGACCGCCACCGATTCGTTGTTGGCAGGTATTTCTACGTCTCGTTCCGGTTGCCCGAGGACGCCGAGGAGATGATCTTCCTGGCCGAGGCACGCCACTCTGTGGAAATCCTTCGGGGTGCGGCCGGACGCGTGGGATTCCAGTTCCTCCGCTGGCCGAACCAGATCGAGATGCGACAGAAGACCAAGCGACTCGGTCAATACCTCAACGAGGTCGAACGAAGCTCCCTTCGAAAAAACCGAAGACGCTGACGGCGCTCCGCTGGGGGTCCGGACAGTCTTGCGGCTGCAGGACCCCACTGGTGTCGCCCGAGCTCTGCCGCGAGGTGATTGCGCCGCTCGACGGTGATCTGCTGTCGGTCTGTCCCAACGGCGGCATGATCCAGCTATGCGGGCGGGACACGAGGCCGATCGCAGCCCCGTGAGAGATGAGATCGCTCCGCCCTCAGCCCGCCAGGCGGAGGACCAGGAGGATGGTGCCGGCGACGATGGCGGCGGTGGCCAGGACGGCCGTCATGGCCGCCAAAAACGTGAACTGGCGGGTCTGCCGTTGGAGGATCTCGTCCAGGCGGCGTTGGTGCTCGTCGCCGGAGGACCGCAGGTCCTTGAGGGCGTCGACCTGCTTGTCGGTCGAGCCGGCCAGGCGGTCCACGCCCCGGCCGAAGGATTGCAGCGCGCTGGACATGTGGGCGTCGCTCTCGGCGCCCATCTCCAACTGACGCTGGATGCCCGACAGCGTATCGGTCTGCTGGCGGACCACGCGGGGCAACTCACCGATCGCGTCGCCGAGCTGCTGGGTACGGACGGTGGTGGTCTCCAGTTGGGCGGCGATGGTGGACAGGAGCTGGACTTGCTGTTGATCGACGTTGGGCACGTCGGCCAGCGATCGGCTGAGCTTGGTGAGCGCGGTGGCCATGTCCTCGGTGCGGTCCTCCTGGACCCGCATGTGCTTCTGCATCAGGTCCATCAGCTCCAGGACGCGGTCGTAGCCTTCCTGGAGCTTGCTGAGGCTGTGTTCGCGACGCGCCTTGCGGCCCAGGGCGGTCGTGATCTGGTCAGCGGCGGCCACGTCGTCGCTGTCGGCGCCTTCGGGTGGCGCGACGGGCCTGCCGTCCGCGTCAACAGAAAGCGGCATGGCAATGCCGTCATCCTGGTCGCCGTCCGCGGGACGTCGTCCGCGGCGAATCCGTCCGGCCATGCGAGACCATATGCCCAACTTGCCCATTCGACGAACCCTCCACAAGGTGGAGCACGAAGTGAGTCAGACACCCGCCCGATGGGCGGCGCGAACCGTGGCATCAAGATGTGATTATACCAGTTTCGGGCCGCACGACGGCGCTGAGGGGAATGAAACTTCCCGTCTGCCGCAGTTGGGCGTACAATCGAATCGATGCCTGGACGTGACATTCGACCTCGGATTGTGGCGATCGAGACCACCGGCCGGCAGGGCAGTGTGGCGGTGGCGGCCGACGACGAGCTGCTCGGCATGACGCGTTTCGCGGCCGATCTGCAGCACGCCGCCGAACTGCTGCCCGCCATCGACCGCCTGTGTGATACGGTCGACTGGCGACCGGACCAGATCGACGAGATCTACGTGTCTGCCGGGCCGGGCAGCTTCACCGGCTGCCGGATCGGCGTGACGGTGGCCCGCGCGCTGGCCCAGGCGGTCAGCGTTCGGTTGGTCCGCGTTCCGACGGTCGACGTGCTGGCCTGCAACGCGCTGGAGCATGAGCCCCCGCCGCGACACCTGGTCGTCCTGCTCGACGCCCAGCGTCGTCAGGTCTACACGGCGGTCTTTCATCTGACCGGCGACGACTACGTCCGCGAGGGCGACGTCGAGGCGGGCGACCCCGAGGCCCTGTTGTCCAAGGTGCCCCGGCCGTGCGCCACGCTGGGCGAGGGCATCGCCCATCACCGCGAGGCCGTTGAGGCGGCCGACGTCGAGATCCTACCCGAATCCGCCTGGACTGCCCGCGCGGACAAGGTGGTGCGGGTCGGTCGCCGTCTGGCCCGTCAGGGCGCGTACGTGCAGGCCAATGAGCTCATACCCATCTACGTCCGCATGCCGGAGGCCGAGGAGCGCTGGCAACAACGTCACGGCCGACCACCCACGTAACGCAGCCTACGCGTTGTAGAACCGGCTTGCCGGCGCACACAGGATCCGTGTCTTAGAGCAGTGCTAGTAGACGAGAGCGACGGCCTCTTCGATGGCCCCAATGACCTGACGCAGATCGAAGGGCTTGGGGAGGAAGCTGTCGTAGCCTTCATGCCTGAGGTCCTCGGTCTCCCGGTCGGTCAGTGCGCCGCTGGTGGCGATGAGCTTGGTCGCCTGCAAGTCGGCGTGACCGCGGATGAATTGGGCGATCCTCT
>CAYOGX010000632.1:0-3901 GCA_964403235.1 uncultured Planctomycetales bacterium
CAGGGACACCTGGTCTTCCCAATGGGCAATCCGTTCGGGGTGGCGTCCGAGGCCGGCGGGGCCGCGATGAGTTGGGGCGTGGTCAGCGCGCTGGGTCGGCCGTTGCCGATGCTGGGCCGGGTCGAGGACCGTTACTACGGCGACCTGATTGAGACGACCGCGTCCATCATCCCGGGCAATTCCGGCGGCCCGCTGTTCGACATCTTCGGCCGCGTGGTCGGGATTACGACGGCCATCAGCACGCGCACAGGTCGGAGCGGCCGGAGCGAGGGCATCGGCTTCGCCGTGCCGATCGGCAAACGAACGCGGCCGATCATCGAGAGGCTGATTAAAGGCGAGGAAGCGGTGTATGGGTTGCTGGGGGTCAGGGTATGCGCACCCGGCGCCGACGATCTCGACCGGACCGACGACTTGAGGCGCCGCGGCGCACTGATCCAGGCGGTCGACGCGGGTTCGCCCGCGCACAAGGCGCGACTGCGGCCCGGTGACCTGATCGTGACATTCGACGGGCGGGACGTCCTGGACGACGACGATCTGGTGCGAATGGTCGGTAGCACGCCGCCGGGCCGCGCCGTCGAGATCGTCTTCTATCGAGGCAAGAAGCGTCGTATGGTCAGCACGCCACTGGCTCGCCGAAGCACGCCACGGCATCACCGGGTCGAGCCCGTCCAATGGCGGGGATTGACGCTCGCGCCGGTCGGGTCCGCGACCAGGCCGAACGCCAACCCGACCACCAAACCCGACCGTCCGCTCCGCGGACTGATCGTCATCGACGTGCGCCCGAATTCACAGGCCGAGCGCGCCGGCGTTCAACCCGGCATGGTCCTGGACCGTGTCGGCGAGGAGCCGGTGGCTACGATTCGCGAGCTTCGCCGTCGGGTGAGCCAGGTCCAAGGCTTGCCGGTCGAGATCACCATCGGCGGCGGAAGACGATTTCAACTCCCACCCGATTGACCCAGTGACGAATCCGTTCGATGCGGGCCCGATCCCACGTCCCGGGGGAACGGCGGATACGCATTCGAGTCAGCGTCTGTGCGTCCAAGGATCCTCGGTTTCCCTTCACGGCCAGGATGGGCGCGCCCTGACCGTTGAGGAAGCACGGATGGGTGGCTAGAATGCGGGCCTCGTTCGGGGCAACCGGTGGGATTAGAGACGATGCCAAGACCGTACGCACTGGGATTCGTCGGGGCGGGCAACATGGCGGAGGGGATTGTTGCCGGCGTGCTTGACGCGGGGGTATACGAGCCGGGCGCGATCGTGGCCGCCGATCCAGCCGCGGCGCGGCGCGACCTGTTCGCCGAACGGTTCGGCGTAGCCACAACCGATGACGGCCTTCAGGTCGTCGGCTCGGCGGACGTGATCGTGCTGGCGGTCAAGCCGCAGGTCTTCGGTGAGGTGGCGACGGTGTTGGCGGTGGGGCTGTCTGGCGATCCGCTCGTCCTCAGCATCATGGCGGGCTGGTCGAGTGGGGCGGTCGCCGAGGCGTTGGGCGGCGGATCGATCCGCGTCGTCCGGGTCATGCCGAACCTGCCCATCTGCGTCGGCGCGGGCGTCGCGGGGATCTGCGCGGGCGCGAGCGCAACGAGCGAGGACGTGGCGACGGTCGAGCGGATCTTCAACGCCGCAGGTCAGTCGGTGGTGCTCGATGACGAAGGGCTGATGGACGCGGTGACGGCCGTGTCGGGCAGCGGGCCGGCCTATTTCTACTATTTCACCGAGGCCATCGTCGCGGGCGGCATCGAGGCGGGGCTCGAACCTGGTCAGGCGCTGGCGTTGGCGCAGAACACGTGCCTCGGCGCGGCCCGGATGATGTTGGAGACCGGGATCGACCCGGCCGAGCTGCGCCGGCAGGTGACCAGCCCGGGCGGCACGACGCAGGCGGCCATCGAGTCGATGACGGGCGCCGGCGTGCCCGAGGCCATCAAGCAGGCCGTGCTAGCCGCGGCCAAGCGAAGCAAGGAGCTGGGCAAGTAATCGGTCGCACGCCCGGCGCTCACTGTGGGATCGAGAACGCGGATAGGAAGGTCGAGGTAATGGCGCCCGCGGCGGGCAAGATAGTGGCCGGGCACCTGCCAGCGTTGCTGGCGCTCGTGACCGTGTTCGCGGGATGCGCGGAGCGTCCGCGTTCGGATCGCAAGCCGCGGATCGCCGTGATCCCGATGGGGACGACGCACGATTTCTGGACGGCCGTCCACGCCGGGGCGGAGGCGGCCGGCGAGGCGTTCGGCGTGGACATCGTGTGGAAGGGCCCGACGGATGAGGGGAAGTACTCCCAGCAGATCAGCATCGTGGAGGACATGATCACGCAGCGGATGGACGGCATCGTGCTGAGCCCGACCCACGGCAAGGCCCTGTGTGACGTGATCGTCAAGGCGAAGCAGAAAGGCATCCCGCTAACGTTGTTCAACGCGGGCGCGGCCGTGGACGAATCGCTGTACATCACGTTCGCGGTCACCGACAACTACCGGGGGGGCGTGTTGGCGGCGCGGCGGCTGTGCACGTTGCTCGGCGGCGAGGGGAACGTGGCGATGGTCAAGACCAACCCGGGGAACGTCGGCACGGGCAGGCGTGAGGACGGGTTCCGCGACACGCTGGCCGAGGAGTTCCCGGCCGTCACGCTGGTCGACGAGAAGTGGGGCGAGTCGAAACGGGAGACGTCGGTCGAGGCCGCCGAGGACATTCTGACCCGCCACCAGGGCAAGCTCGACGGGTTCTTCGGGTCGAACGAGTCGAGCGCCGCGGGGATCCTGCTCGCGCTGAAGGACCGCGGGTTGGGCGGCAAGATCAAGTTCGTGGGCTTCGACTCGTCGCCCGATCTGCTGGCGGGCATGGCCGAAGGCATGATCCATGGGCTGATCGTTCAGAACCCGTTCAAGATGGGCTACGAGGGCGTCAAGAGCATCGTCGATTTCCGGGCGGGCAAGGCCGTACCCAAGCGGATCGACACCGGTGTGGTGCTGGTGACGAAAGAGAACATGAACGAACCGGAGATGGCCAAGCTGATCCATCCGCCGAAGGTCCGGTCGGGGTGATGTCCTGCCGGGCGACGGATGGGGTGCATCGGGGCGTCAACAGGATAAGTCAGGAGCGAGGTGCCATGACTGTTCGAACCGTAATCGGATCGCTCGTGGTCGCGACGATGTTGGTCGGCTGCAAGCAGGGCCCGGGCACGGGCGGCGGCGAGGCGGGTGCCGGCAAGATGACGATCGCCGTGATTCCCAAGGGGACGACGCACGATTTCTGGACGGCCGTCCATGCGGGTGCGAGGTCGGCCGCGGAAGCGTTCGGCGTAAACATCATCTGGAAGGGCCCGCCCGACGAGGGCAAGTTCGCCCAGCAGATCAGCATCGTCGAGGACATGATCACGCAAAGGGTCGACGGCATCGTGCTGGCGCCGACGCACGGGAAATCCCTGGTGGACGTGATCCTCAAGGCGTACGACAAGGGTATCCCGCTGACGGTCTTTGATTCCGGGGCCGACGTGGACCCGTCGAAGTACGTCACGTTCGCCGCGACCGACAACTACAAGGGGGGCGTGCTGGGGGCGCGGCACCTGTGCAAGCTGATCGGCGGCAAGGGAAACGTCGCGATGGTCAAGGTCATGCCCGGTGGCGTGAGCACGACGAAGCGCGAGGACGGATTCCGCGACACGCTTAAGAAGGAATTCCCCGGTGTCCACCTGGTGGACGAGCGCTGGGGCAGGGCGCTTCGTGAGAAATCGGTCGCCGCTGCCAACGACATCCTCACCAAGAACCAGGGCAAGCTCGACGGGTTCTTCGGCTCCAACGAGACCAGCGCGGTCGGCATCCTACTTGCACTGAGTCAGCGCAAGCTGGCCGGCAAGATCAAGTTCGTCGGCTTCGACGCCTCCCCCGACCTGATCGCTGGGCTGAAGGAGGGT
>CAYOGX010000633.1:0-3899 GCA_964403235.1 uncultured Planctomycetales bacterium
GCTCCTTGGCCGTCGGTGGGTCCGGCGACTGACGGATGATCTGGATGACCTCGTCGATGTCGCCGACGGCCAGGATCAGCCCCTCCAGGACGTGCGCGCGCCCGCGGGCCCGCCGCAGCAGGCACGTCGTCCGGCGGCGGATCACGTCCTTGCGGTGCTCGATGAACTCCTCGAGGATCTGTTTGACCGTCAGCGTTCGCGGCTGACGGTGCAGCAGAGCCAGGTTCATCGCGTTGAAGTTCGTTTGCAGCGGCGTGTACTGGTACAACTGGTTCATCACGACGTCGGCATTGGCGTCCTTCTTGAGCTCGACCTCGATTCGGCACGCATGCTTGCGCCCCGATGCGTCGTTGATGTGGGCGATCTCGGGGATGTTCCCGTCCTTGACCGCCTCCGCCATGCGCTCCAGGATCGTGATCTTGAGGATTTGGAACGGGATCTCGTCGACGACGACCATCTCGCGCCCGCCCCGTATCTCCTCGACGTGCATCTTGGCGCGGAGCGTGATGGTGCCCCGACCCGTCTGGTACAGGTCCTGGATTCCCCGCCGCCCGCAGATAGTAGCCCCGGTCGGGAAATCGGGCCCCGGCAGAACCGCCATCAGCTCCTCGATGCTCGCGTTGGGGTTGTCGACCAGCTTGACCACCGCGTCGCAGACCTCGGAGAGGTTGTGCGGCGGCAGGTTGGTGGCCATCCCGACAGCGATGCCCGTTGAGCCGTTGACGAGCAGGTTTGGGAACTTGCTGGGTAGCACGACCGGTTCGGTCGTTCGGTCGTCGAAGTTCGGCTGGAAATCGACGGTGTCAAGTTCGAGGTCGGCGAGCATGTCGGCAGCGGGGGGCGCCATGCGCGCCTCGGTGTACCGCATCGCCGCCGGCGGGTCGCCGTCGATCGACCCGAAGTTCCCCTGCGGCGTGATCAGCACGTACCGCATCGACCAGTGCTGGCCCATCCGCACGAGCGTCGGGTAGATCACCACCTCGCCGTGCGGGTGGTAGTTGCCCATGCACTCGCCGACGATGTTCGCGCACTTGCGGAACCCCGCCCGCGGGCCGACGTTCAGATCGTTCATCGCCACCAGGATCCGACGCTGCGACGGCTTCAGGCCGTCGCGGACGTCCGGCAGCGCCCGCGCCATGATCACGCTCATGGCGTAGGTCAGATAGGAGTTCCGCATCTCGGTGGTGATGGGGAGATCGTCGATCCGTTCGTGCACGTCGCTCATCGCTTCCCGTCCAGGGCTCCAGGGGCCTTAAGTCTCTGCAATTTCAAGGGGTTATTGTACACGTCGGGCGGCGGAACTCAAGGGCGATCCGCCAAGATCGACACCGCTCACGAGCGCGATTGGACCGCGTCCGGCAGCGGACGCAGGGAGAACCACACCTCCCGGTTGCCCGCGCGGCCCGGCAGGGGGCTGGCTGCCTGGTCCAACAACTCAACCCCCAATCCCTTCAGGCTCGCAGCCACCGTATCGACGACGACGGCGACCTTCTCGTCCGGCAGCACCCCCCGTCGAAGCCACGCCGGGGGGGCCTCGTAGTGCGGCTTGACCAACGACAGGATTCGCCCACCCGGCCCCAGCAGCTTGACCGCTGACGGCAGGATATGACGCTGCCGCGTCCAGCCCACGTCGATGGTGACCCATTCGACCGGTTCAGGCAGCGTCACGTGCATGGCGTTGGTCCGCTCCATGACGACGACGCGCTCATCCTTGCGAAGCCGATAGTCCAGGACGCCGTAACCCGTGTCCAGTGAGTAGACCCTGGCCGCCCCGTGCGCCAGCAGGCACTCAACGAACCCGCCGACGTTGCTGCCTAGATCGGCGCACACCGCGCCGGTGGGATCGACCTTGAATGCCTCCAGCGCCGCCGCCAGCTTGGCGCCCCCGCGCGACACGTACCCGTCCGGTTCAGATCGCGTCATCCGTCCGACGCCGAATTGGACCGTCCCTGGACAAACAGAACGGGCGACCCGTCGGCCGTCGCCCGCTCACGATCTCGGCACCCCTGTTCTTGCGTTCGCGCATCCCGCCGACACCCGACGCCGTATGCCGACGGGGCCCCCACGCCGTCAGACGCTACGACTTGGCGGCCGCGAGCCGATTCAAACGCCGCTGCATCCTGGACTTGATCCGCGACGCGGCCTTCTTGTGAATCGTCCCCTTGGCCGCTACCTGGTCGATGAGCTTGTGGGCTCTTCTCAGTTCGCCCTCGGCAACGCCCACGTCGCCGGCGGCGGCGGCCTCACGGAACTTCCGTCGCTGCGTCTTGACCCGGCTCCTGCGAACCCGATTGCGGAACCGATGCTTCTCGTTCTGACGAATCCTCTTCTTGCTGCTCAGCGAATGTGCCACGTCTTGCTCCCGATAGACACCTAGCCCGCGCTCTGCTGGCGGAGCTTCTCGATCCGGTCACGAACGTCCCGGAAATTGTAGTCCCATTGGATGATCTGGTTGTAGGCGACCATGGCCTCCTTGACCGTGCCATCCGCTTCGTAAGACCGACCCAACCAGTAATACACCTCCTTGCTGATCTCGTCCCCCGTGCCTTGATAGCCTGAGACGAGATCCTTCAAGGTGTCCACGGCTGGCCCGTAATGCGCCTTCTCGAAGAAACACCGACCGATGAACAAGTTGCAGGCTGCCCGGTTCCTCGGATCCGCGCGGGCCTGCTGGAACTCGGGGATCGCATCGTCGAACTGGCTCGCCTTGAACAGCGCCTGGGCGTACCTGAAGCGGATTCGATGATCGGTCGGATAGTTGGTGACCTGTTCCTTGAGGGTGTTTTGCTCAAAGGCGAGCGCGTCGAGCTTCAGCTTCTGCGCCTCGGCCATCAGCGCCTTGTCTTGCGGGTTGGCCTTGAGCTTCTCGCCCAACTGCCTGGCCTGACGCCGAAACTGGCCCATGCGGATCTCGTCCGTCCGCACCTTGAACCGGTAGTTCTTGGTTCGCTCATAGTACGTCTTGAGAAGCTCGATGGCCTCGGCCTCCTCGGCCTCTCGCTCCCGCTTGATCAGAAGGTCGACCAGGACCGTCAGCTTGCTCGGTACGTCGGGGTTTGCCTCGTAGTCCTTCCGTGCCGAATCGATCAACTGGCTGATCCGATCCTCGTCCTGAACCATTCGATCGCGGTCATGCAGCTCGGCCTGGGCCTTGCGGTCCTGCAACGACTCTTGGAAGGTCGAGCCCTCCTGGTTGTACTTGCCCTTGGAGATCGTCAGCTTGCCGGACAGGGCCGTCAGATGGTTGAAGTACTCCGCGTTGTCCGGCTTCATGTTGCTGAGGATGTTGAGGGCCTTGAGGGCCTTCTCGTAGGCGTCGACGGCCTCGGGCCCGCCGCCCGACGCCTCCAGCTCGTCGCCCATCTGCTCGAAGATCTCTCTAACCCTGAGCAGGCGTTGTGGGGCGATCTTCTTCTCTGCCAGCAGCGCATCGAAGTAGATGTTCCCGATCCAGTTGGTCGTCACGCGCAGCCCCGCCTTGCCCGCGTTCACGAACATCTGCTCCATGTGATTCAGGTTGAACGGGTCCATCGCCAGGAGGAACTCGGCGTTCAGCATATTCCGCAGCGGGTCCTTGCCCGTGGTGCTCCGCTTGAAGGATTGCCGCAGCCCCGCCGGCTTCCCCTTGGCCTGTCTACGGGCCATCCCGATCGCACGAAGCGGCATGTGTCCCTCCTCGACCGCCTCGGGCCACAGCTCCAACCCGCCGACGTAGCACTCGATCGCGTAGTCGTAGTTGCGGGTCTCGCCCACCACGCGGGCCTGGCTGAACCACTTCCGCGCCTTGGCGATGTTCTGCTCCGAGACCGCCGTCGGGTCCTCGACGGGGACCTCGCTACTCGCTTGATCCGTTTGGCCGGCCATAGACCTCTATGATAACAGACAAACGCCTTCCAGGG
>CAYOGX010000634.1:0-3898 GCA_964403235.1 uncultured Planctomycetales bacterium
CTTCTCGAGCGATTCGTAAGACCGGTCGCACTGGTACGTCTTCATCAACGCCTCGCGCCGATCGGTCCGAAGATCGCTGACGGCATGGACGATGCAGTTAGGGTCCTCATGCCACTGGAAGCTCCGCCCGAACCCGCCGCCCACCACGCCGACGCGGATCTTGCGATCGGATTTCAGCGGATTGTCGGGCACCTCCGCCTCGGCCGCCCTGGCCGTACCCGAGATCAGGCCCACCGCCAGTGGCGCTGCCGCCGCAGCCACGGGCGCGTTCTCCAGCATTTCGCGTCGCGTGATGCCCTTCTGACCCATGTCTATGCTCCTTCGGGGGCCCGTCCGAATCAACCGAACGCCGACAGCCTAGCAGACCCGCGCAGAAAAGCATACCGCCGACCGCTGGCTGGATGCTCGGTGGCACGCGACCGGTGGCACGGTCAAGCGAAGCCGAGGGACGAGGCTGAGCTAGGCCGTGAGCGTGACCGCAATCTAAGGCCCATGGCCAAGGTCCGACCTTACCGGGTCGTCCCTTGACCATGCCACACAATCGCCACGATCTCTTGGATGCGCCCCTTCGTCCTCCACCCCAACGGGAAATGCTCCCCTGTGGGAACGTTCCCCGCTAGGATGGGGTAGCCGCAATCGGCAATGGGAGACCGAAGCGATGAAAGAGAAGGTGGTCCTGATCGGCGCCGGCAGCGCCATGTTCACGCGCGGACTGGTGGCCGACCTTGTCCGAGGCGATTGGCAGGCCGACCTGGCACTCGTCGACATTGACACCGACGCGTTAGACGTCGCGGAGCGTTTGGTCGGCAAGATGATCCAGGCCAGCGGTACCCCCATCAAACTGGTCGCCTCGACCGATCGGCGGGACGTCCTGTCCGGCGCGACGGCCGTGATCTGCACGATCGGCGTCGGCGGCCGGCGGGCGTGGGAACAGGACGTCTTCATCCCGCGTAAGCACGGCATCTATCAGCCGGTGGGGGACAGCGTGATGCCGGGGGGCACGTCGCGGGCGCTGCGGATGATCCCCGCCATGGTCGCGATTGCACGTGACGTGTTGGATCTCGCGCCCGACGCGCTGTTCTTCAACTACGGCAACCCGATGGCGCCGGTCTGCCGCGCCGTCCGCAAGGCCACCGGCGCCGAGATGGTGGGTCTGTGTCACGGCGTTGTCGAAGTGGGTCACTACCTGGCCGGCGTGCTCGCCGTGGCACCGTCGGACCTCAGCTACACGGCCGTCGGCATGAACCACCTGACCTGGTTCACGGAGGTTCGCGTCGCCGGCGCCGACGCCATGCCGCACCTGCACGAAATCGCCGTCGAGAAACTCGTCAACCAAGACGACAACCCGTTCAGTTGGCAATTGCTGCAATGGTTCGACGCGTTCCCGGCCGTGCTCGACCGGCACGTGACGGAATTCTTCCCCCGGTTCTTCGCCGACGGGTCGTATTACGGCAAACGGCTCGGCGTAGACGCCTTCAGCTTCGAGGACACCATCGCCGACGGCGACCACATCTACGAGGACATGCGGGCCGCCGCGCTGTCTGGCGATGCCCTGCCGGACGATTACTTCGCCCGCATCGGCGGCGAGCACGAGCAGGTGCTCGACATCATCCAGGCCATTCGTCAAGACGCGGGCCAGGTCTACTCCGCGAACCTGCCGAACCGCGGCCAGGTACCGAATCTGCCGGCCGAGGCCATCGTGGAATCGCCCGCTACCGCCGACGGCGCAGGCCTGCACCCGATCGCCCACCCCCCCCTGGCCCCCGGCATCGTAGGGACGCTGGCCACGCGACTGGCGTGGGTCGAGACCGTCGTCGAGGCCGCCCTCGAAGGCAGCCGCGAAAAAGTCGTCCAGGCCCTCGTCCTCGACGGCGCGGTGGACTCGCTGGATACGGCCGTCAAGCTCGCCGACGAGCTGCTGGCCGCGCACGCCCAACACCTGCCTCAGTTTGGCGGCCCCCCTGACTAGATTGGGGACGGGCGGCACCGTCAAGCGAACCCGAGCCACGAGGCTGAGCTTGGCCGTGGCCGTACGCGCGCTTTCGACAACACGGCCAAGGACCAACCCTAAAGGGTCGCTCCTTGACCGTGCCACCCGACCGGTCCTTGACCGTACCACCCAACACCCGATCGTCTGGCTAAGCGAGGGGGTGGTGGGGTAGGATGACACATGCGCCAAACGTCCCCGGCGAGTATCAGCACCTACAAAGGGAGCCTGCCCATGATCGTGCCGCTGCCCCGAAACGCCCGTTCGGGCATCCTCCATCTGGCGCTCATAGGCACCGCAGTGTGGGCGTGCGGCTGCGGCAAGGGCGGTTCGGACGAGACGGATGCAGCCGGAAAGACCGTCCTGACGGTGTGGGACTGGCACGCGGCCGACCCGTCCAAGGGCGTCGGGCTGTGGCTGATCCAGATCGACCGCGAGTTCGAACGCCGCCATCCCCACATTAAGATCAAGCACGAGGCGCAGTCACACACGGAGTACTACCAGATCTTCAAGGCGGCCGCGGCCGCCAAACGCGGGCCCGACGTGGTCATGCTCCATCAGGGCAGCCGCATCCTCGACCTGCGCGACAGCCTCGTGCCGCTCACGGACTATGTCACCCCAGCGTTTCGCCAGAAGATCGTCGGCTGGGCGCTGTCCTGCGAAGACTACGACCCTAACGGGACGCCCTGGGCCGTGCCCGTCGCCGTGCAGGGCCTGGTCTGGTACACGAACAAGGCCCTGATGAAACGGGCCGGGCTCGACCCGGACAAACCGCCCCGGACCTGGGCCGATTTCCTCAACGCCTGCGAGGCCGTCAAGAAGATCGGCAAGGCCGGCATCGCCGCCGGTCAGAAGGAGGGAAGCTGGGGCGAATGGTTCATCAACTCCGCCTTTTTCCAGACGCTGACGCCCCAGGACAGCACCAGACTCAATCGCGGCGACCTGAAATGGACCGATCGGAAGTTCGTCGCCCTCCTCGAGAAGATCAAGGAGCTGCGCGACCGCGGCTGCTTCCAGAAGGGCATCATGTCCACGCCGATGTTTCCCGACGCGGGTGAGGTCTTCATGCGAGGCGACGCAGCTTTCTTCCTCGGGCTCATCTCCGACGTCGCCCACTGGAAGGAGTTCGGCGAGATGCTCGGGCCCCAGAACCTCGGCGTCATGACCTGCCCCGTCTTTCAACCGGGCCCGAATGCAAACAAGTTCCCCGCCGGCGGCGGCTTCGCCTACGCGATCACTCAATGGTCGAAACACCCGGCCGAGGCGTTCGAGTACATCGCCTTCATCGCCAGCGACGAGAACGCCAAGACGTTTCTCAGCGACGTCGGCTCGTTTCCGGCGAACCAGAGCTACGATGCGGGCCTGATCACCGATCCGATGGCCAAGACGATCGCCGAATGGCTGAACGCCGGCAGGGGCGGGACCGATCTGCTGGGCCGGGCACCTACGTCCGTCAACGAGGCGCTGCGGCGCGAGATCCAACGCGTGCTGAGCGGCCAGACCGACGCGGCCGGTGCGGCCGCCGCGATCGAGAAGGTCGCCGCCACCGCGCGATCGGGAGGGACGACGAGGCGATGAGTCTGACCGGCAAGAGGTCGGGCGTCGTCTTTGCGTGTCTGTTCCTGACGCCGATTTTCTTGCTGCTCATCACGTTTCGGGTCGTGCCGGGCATCAGCGCCGTCTGGCACAGCTTCACTGCGTGGAACGGCATCTCGCCACCGACGTACGTCGGGCTGGCCAACTACCGCCAACTGCTCCAAGACGACGTCTTCTGGACCGCGCTGAGAAACAACTTCCTGCTCGCGCTGGCCGTGCCGGTGTGGATCACGGTGTCGCTCGTGCTGGCGTTGCTGATCCATCAGGAGGTGCCGGGGTGGCGGTTCTTCCGGGCGACGTTCTTCTTGCCGTCCG
>CAYOGX010000635.1:0-3898 GCA_964403235.1 uncultured Planctomycetales bacterium
TGGCCGTCGTGCCTGACGATCCCGGCAATTGCGTCGGGACCGGCAGCATCGCCCTGCACGGGACGGGTCGGCTCGTGCAGTGGCAGATCTTCAACATGATCGACAAGCGCTGCGGCGTGGACGACAGCTTCTTCGCCGTCCGCACGCGGTCCAAGGACGGCCGCATCGTCGCCCGCGTCTTGCAGGAGGGCGACCTGGGCGACCTGCCCGGCGTCGAGGCGGTCGAGTTCGTGGGTGAATACCCGCTGGCCAACATCACGTTCAGCGACAAGGCGCTGCCCGTCGAGGTCCGTCTCGAGGCGCTGAACCCGATGATCCCGCTGAATGAGAAGGACTCGGCCCTGCCGTGCGCGATCCTGTTGTACAAGGTCAAGAACCCGGGTCGCGATCCAGTTCAGGTGCGACTGCTGGCCGCTCAGCAGAACGGTGTGGGACACAGCGGGCACAGTGCGTCGAAGGGCGTCGAGCTCGATTCCTACGGGTCCAACACGAACGAGGTGGTTCGCGACGGGGGTCTGACAGGCATTCGCATGGGCGCGGTGGGGTGCGATCCGCCGCGGGCCGAGTGATTGACCTTCACGCCCTGCGCCACACCTACGTCACGAACCTCGTCCGGACCGGGCCCCACCCGAAGGTGGTCCAACAGCAATGTGGAGCGTCGATGCGACTTGCGGGCCGCGTAGCCTTTCGGCCCGCTATGAGCGGTACCGTCGTCGGTAGCGAGCGACGGCCAGGAGCGCTGGGTACATGATCATCAGCATCACAATCATGGCGCCGCTGCCGCCGTCGCACTTGAACCAGGCCAGGACCTGGCGATCCTGGTCCATGACCACGACCGTCGGGTTGTTGAAATCCTTCTCGAAGTAGTTGGCATCATCCCAGTAGTTTGCGTCGTTCGGGTCAATGTCGTCGTTCGGGTCGAAATGCCGCCAGTGCTTGAACTTCTGGCCCTCGTAGGGCTCCGCCGTCAGCGTCACCGCCAGATTCTCGGGGTAGAGCCGCAGGTCCGGGTCCTTGTGGGCCTCGCCCTTGTTCTGGTTGTTCACCTCCACCTCCAGCGTGAAGTAGTTGCTGTCACCGACGACGATGTAGAACCCTTGGCCGATGCCGACGTCGTCGGGGGGCCGGCCGGTCGGGCCTTCCGACAGGTTCGGCTCCAGGACGCTGGCGCTGTCCGGTGTGGCCCAGACGTGGTACGTGCCGTCCTCGCTCGGTACGGTCAGTGTGCCCGCGGCGATCGCTATGCACTCGCCGTTGGCGAACGCGACCGCGTTGCCGTCGCCGATGAGGTCCTGGCTCCCGCCGATGTCGGTGATGTTGTCATCGAACACCAGCCCCGTCGACGGATAGAGCCCGAGCGTCTCGTGGATCTCATTGGGCCCGCCCACGAGGTTCGGATCGACGAAGTTGGTCCTGAGCGTCACGTAGAGCGCGCCCAGGCCGCTCGTGTCGTTGGGATCGTCCGGCTCGACGCTGGCGGCGATGAAGTAGGCGACCTGCTCGCCCCCGTCCATCTCGAGCACGTCGTTCGGGTCGTTGGGGTCGTTCGGCTCGCCCGGCCACACGTTCAACACCACCACCGTGTCGGCCCACACGACGGCCACCGTCACCACGCCGATGACTACCAGCGCCAACGAAGCACCCCAGGCCAATTGACCGTGGCTGATCATGGCTAGCTCCTTGCATGGGCTGTCACCCTCAGGTGACATCGGCTCCTTCACTCCAGTTCGCGTCAATCTTGCATCCAAGCCGCCCGACCGACCGTGTGCAGGTCCTTGGTCAGATAGACGCAGTTCTTCTGCGACGCCTCGTGGTGCATCACCACCCGCTCGTCCACGTACGTCGCCCCGTACACGTAGTACCGAAGCCGCGTCCCGTTATCGTCATACTCCGCCACGATGTTCTGACCGGAGTAGAGGTAACGCGTCGCCGCCATCGGCGACCGCCAGTACTCCTGCGTCGTGATCCGCCTCCCCAAGGCATCCTTGATGAACCAGATCCGCACACTGCCGCCTTTGGCTACGTACGTCAGCCGATGGTCGTAGGTCATGTTCCCCGCCGCGTCGTGGTTCGGGTCGCCCACGCGCGGCACGATCTTCCCGTACCGGTTGTCTCGGTTCCACCAATACGTGAACTCACATACTCAATTCGTCAGTTCATCCTCATCTGTCGCCTTCGCGCGCGCTCGTGCCCGGTCGTCGCCCGTAGGTTTTTCGGTAGTAGTCAAAGGCAGCCGTTGCTGCGTAGGGCTCGCCGAGGTACGCACCGAATGTGCTCGTCAGAACAATCCTTCCATGCTCGTCATAGCCCAGCGGCCACATCAGGTTGACGTGTTCGTCATCGTAGGGAACGCCAACCCATGCGCCGAAAGCCGGCACATCGACATCGGCCTTCTCTGGACAATTGAACAAGTACTTGTTCAACACGAAGAGCCTGGCCAACGCGCGATCATCGCACGTCCTGACAGAACGGTTCATCTTACTCTCATATCTCAACACCGCCTCTCTGATGACATAGAGATCCCGTTGCGCGATCCGCCGGAGAGCAGTGATTACCCTCCTGCGCTGAAGTACGTCTTCTTCGTCAAGCAGGCTTGGATCGGGGCTTTCCTCCAACAGCTTGAGCACGGTGCTGACTTCGTCCATCGCGCTGCAACCGTGGCGCTGTTGCGATGGCTTAGCACCGCACCCGAGAGACAGCAAGTTAACTAGACCGACCACCGACAACAGGCTTGTGATTGTCTTGCTCATTCTGAAACCTCCGCTGTTCACTACGGAGTCGCATGGGCCATGGTCGGACGCGGCGGTGGTTCCCGACAGCAATTCCAGATGGCTGATAGGCGGTGAGTGTGGGTGCCTGTGTTTGTCCAGCCAGGGGGCGTTCCCGGCAGTGAAGGAAGGTCCGTGCGTAGCCACGGATTAAACCCCCAGGGGGGCCTCACCAGCTTGTAGTTCCGCACGAACTTCACTCTCCCATGCACCACGATCCAGCCCTTAGTGCAGCGCCCCTCGTCCTTGATCCTCCAGTAATCCGTACTGTGCAGCTCCTTCCGCGAGAAGCTCGGACCAGGCAACCTGTACACCAAGCCTTTGCTGACCAGCCAGGCCTCAGACATGTTTAACTCTTTGTTGGCGGTCTTCGTCTTGCGACGTCCGTTACAGTAGAATACCGCCACGCGTACAGTAACATGTTGGATTATCCAGCCTTTTGTATTCATGTCGAGTGGCGTTATTTTGAATTTGACCTTCGACTCACACCCTCCGCATTCCGTTTGGATCCACAGACCTCTTGGCTCGATTACCAGTCGACCGGCGACCTCGCCAGTTGGATCAAGCTGCCAAACAGGGGCGCTCTCACAGTACTCGTAAAGGGCCGTCCCGCTGAGGTACCCCAGCGGATCACGCTGGAGGAACCTTCCCAGCACCGGGTCCATTGTGCGGGCGCGGTAGTAGTACAAGACCAGGCCGGCCTTGTCGTCGGTGAAGTGGTTGGGCGTGTTGGCGTCTTGGATGTCGTACACGTCCAGGCGGCGGCCGGTGAAGAAGTAGGGGTTCGCTGCGCGGCTTATGACCCTCGAACCCGTCATCAGCGCCATGTCGCCGCGCGGGGTCTGGCCCGAGCCGTTGTAGGCGTGGGCGAACAGCACGTAATCGCTCCCGTCCACGTCGCCGTCGCAGTCGAAGTCCGACCGCCAGCCGAGCGTGCCGCTCGGCGCGTTGCCCGGGCCGTTCTGGTGGGACTCGAAGACGGCGTGGTCGTCGCCGTCCACGTCGCCGTCGGTTCGCGAAGCGAACCGCTTAGCCGTTCCGCAGGAACGGCCGTCGCCGTCGTAGTCGGCCGCGTACGGCAGGACCGCGCACGCGCTCATCACCGGCTGGCCGTAGGCGTCGTAGTCGTA